>CACZQE010000232.1 GCA_902783205.1 uncultured Lachnospiraceae bacterium
CTCTACCGGATTTCAAAAGCAGATGAACTGGCAGTAGAAGAGCGATGGGAAAAGAATCACGGCAGTAAAAGCCTGGAAGCCGTGATTGGTCTCCGGGAAGGGGGAAGGCCCTGCTTTCTGGACATAAGCGAAAAAAGTCACGGACCTCACGGCCTGATTGCCGGAACAACCGGATCCGGGAAGAGCGAAATCCTTCAGACATACATATTGTCCCTTTCACTCAACTACAGCCCCGGGGATGTCAGTTTTTTTATAATTGATTACAAAGGCGGGGGAATGTCTGAGCTTTTCGCGGACCTGCCCCATGTCTGCGGAAGGATTTCCAATCTTTCCTCCGGCCTGGTTATGCGGGCCATGACCTCTATTCAGTCTGAAAACCGGCGCCGGCAGAAGCTTTTTCTGGAACAGAAGGTCAATCACATCGATGCCTACAGGCAGAAATATGATGCAGGTCAGGCAAAGGAGCCCCTGGGTCATCTTCTGATCATAATCGATGAGTTTGCCGAATTGAAAAAGGAGGAGCCGGCATTTATGGCGGAGCTGATTTCTGTGGCCCAGGTCGGAAGGAGCCTTGGAGTACATCTGATCCTGGCAACCCAGAAACCGGGTGGAACGGTGGATGACAAGATCTGGAGTAATTCAAGATTCCGGATCTGCCTGCGGGTGCAGGATGAACAGGACAGTATTGACATGCTCCACAGCAAAGATGCCGCCGGGATCATCAATACGGGGAGAGGAATCATGCAGGTCGGCAGCAATGAAATCTATGAATACTTTCAGGGCGGATGGAGCGGTGCGCCCTGTTCAGGAGAGGATGAAAAAAATACGGTCGGCCTGGTGTCCCCTGATGGAAGCATGGAGGTATACAGGGAAAGAAGAAAGGAGTCGGACCATGAAAAGGGACAGTCTCAGCTGGAATCTGTCAGGGATCTGATAAGAAAGAGTTTTTTTAAAAGCGGTCTTCCTTTGCCGGGGTCTCTCTGGATGGAACCTCTGCCGGGAAAAGTATATATGGAAGATCTCAGGGATATGATTTCAGGGAATGAGCCGGAGGTCACGGTGGGTCTGTTTGACGATCCGGAAAACCAGTGCAGAAGTGCCTTTTCTTTGCGGCTTCCTGATTGCGGGCATACTATGGTGGTCGGAATGCCTGTTTCAGGCAAGAGTGTTTTTGTGCAGACATTTCTTTTCGGGCTTTTTGCCGGGACAGAACCGGAAGAATGCAGGGCCTACCTGATTGATTGCAGCGCAGGTTCCATGAAGGCCTTCTCCGCCATGCCACATGTCCGGGCCTGCTGCGGCCTTAATGAAGGAGAAGCTTATGAGAGGGTATTCACAGAACTGACGGAAGAGGCGGACCGGAGGAGAAAGGCATTTGCCGGCGGAAATTTTCGTCAGTACAGGGCATCAGGAAAGGGAGACTATCCTCTCCTCTGGCTGATTATAGATGATATGGGGACATTCAGAGCCGGAACAGAATACCGTTATGATTCTATATTGGAAAGACTCTGCCGGGAGGGGGAGTCCTCGGGGATCCTTCTCCTGTTCACGGCTTTGGATACAGGGGTTTCGCAGATTCCTGCCGCCCTGCGGGACGGGTGCAGGACCAGGGTCTGTCTGGCCATGAAAGATGCATTCAGCCAGTCGGATGTATTCGGGATCCTGCATCTGCCGGTGATTCCGGAAGCCGGTATAGAGGGCAGGGGACTGGCAAAACAGGACGGGCGCATCCTGGAGTTTCAGACAGCCCTCTGCCTTCATGAAGATAACGACTATGAAAGATATAAAAAAATATGCGCTCTTTCGGCAAAGAGAAGATCTGCCTGCCCGGACGGAGCTTTTTCCGGAATCTATGTCCCTCCTGAAACAATGAAAGTAAATGAAATGGCCAGAATGATAGATGAAGACTGCCATGGAAGGGTCCCTGTGGGATTGCGTTTTGAAGACGGCAGTCCCATCCTGCTTTCGCCGGAAACATGCTGCTTCCTTGTAGTCTGGAATGAAGAAGTCTGGATGAAGCGGAGCCTTAACTTTTTAGCGGAAG
>CACZQE010000233.1 GCA_902783205.1 uncultured Lachnospiraceae bacterium
CATCATTCTTTATTTTATTGCAAACAGGTTCCTGAACCATCGTCTGATCCTGCCAGTGCTGACTCTTCCGTTGTTGAGCGGATTACGAAGTTCTGGTGCTCCGCAGTCTTCTGCCAGGATCGTGGATATTAAAGAAGTGTTCATCATTGTATTCATAATTAAAATTCTCCCTTTCTACTATGGACATTATCAATTTTAATTTATTTCGGATTATCTGCAGTTCTGTATTGTTCTTTTGATGAGAAAAGTATAGCAGATATACAGGAATCAGACTTGCATAATTTTTGGAAAAAGTGTATATTTTTATTGTTAATAGACTCAAAAACAACGTCCGCATGATTTATAATGTTGCCGCGAGGAAAGAACATGGCAGATCATAAGATAACACGGGCTATGCTGCTGCATGCAGCATTTGCAAATCGTGAGAACAGTTTCTTCCATACCAGTTACGATGACGAGTCCGCACCGTATTTTTATATGATTAATGGAGAGACAGAACGAATGCTTGAAGCAGTTCATAAGCTGTGGAAACCGGAAGGGACAGGCAAACTATCTGAAGACCCATTGCAAAATGCACGGTATTTGTTTGTTGCGGCGGTCACACGTGCGTGTCGTTTTTGTATTCGCAGCGGTATGGAGCCAACAGATGCTTACAATACCAGTGACCTGTATATTCGTAAAATGGATACGCTGAAGAATATTGATGATATATGGGCTCTGCGGGATGATATGATGACGTTTTATGCTGAGTTTATGCGGGAGATGCACAATCTGATGCGGCTGCCGCGGCCGGTGATCCGGGCTATGGATTACATTGAGGCTCATTTACATGACAAACAGTCTCTGGAAGAGATTGCCGGATATGCAGGCATTACATCTGCCTATCTGTCGGAGCTGTTTCATAAAGAAACGGGACTGACTCTTGGCAATTATATTATCAGGCGCCGCATTGAAGCTGCCAAGAATATGCTCAGATATACGGACCAGAAGGTGGCTGAAATCGCTGAGATTCTCGCTTTTAGCAATGCAAGCCATTTCCAGAGAGTATTTAAAAAGGAAACAGGTTGTACACCCAGTCAGTACAGACGATTCTCGAGTGGAGCGGAAATAACAGATTGAAAAAAATCATGATGATGAAGGATTTCATCTGGAGCGGCTGTCATTTTGGCAATGACCGCTTTTCCGGATATAAGTACGTTTTTATCCGCAGAGAAATACCGGGAAAGGAGAGATGATGAGCAGACCAAAACCAATGATCCAATATGAAAATACAGTTCCGGGTGTATTTGTGCGCAGGATGAACCGGTTTATCGCCGAGGTTCTGATCGACGGGAACACAGAGCAGGTCCATGTAAAGAATACCGGCCGCCTGCAGGAACTGCTGGTACCAAAGGCGAAGGTTACTCTCCAGAAGATATCGGATCCGAACAGGAAGACGGCGTATGACCTGATTTCCGTCTATAAATCAGGACTGAAATGGGTCAATATCGATAGTCTTGCACCAAACGAATTGATGAAACAGCAGCTGATGAACCTGAACTATGACGTGGTGAAGCCTGAATATACCTACGGTGATTCCAGATTTGATTTTTACATGGAAAGCCAGGGGAAAAAATACCTTACAGAAGTAAAGGGCTGTACACTGGCAGCGGATCTTAAACGAGGGATCGGCCTGTTTCCGGATGCTCCGACACAGCGAGGGGTGAAACATCTTGAAGAGCTGACTGCTGCGGCAAAAGAAGGCTATCACTGCGCGATTGCTTTTGTCATACAGATGAACGGGATCCATGTGGTCTATCCAAACGATGACACACAGCCGGAGTTCCGGCAGGCCCTGGTCCACGCCGCGAAAGCCGGCGTACAGGTCGTCTATTATGGATGCCATGTAGAGGCTGACAGTATTAAAATAACAGGAGTAACAGGAGATACCGGCAGATATGCAAGATGAGGATTGGTCAGAAACAATGTCACTATGACTCATCAGAAACAATGTCCCCCTGACTCACATAACACGGCTGATGGAGATAAAGAAATGAGCACTTTAATAGTTTATCAAAGAATTTTGCGCCAGTTTTAAACAATTGTGAAGAGGTAAGATTATGGATTTGTCAACTATGTATTTTATTGTAGAATCTATTGACGGCGATTACGCCCATCTGAAACGTATTGACGAAGAAGGAGAAAAACTTGTGGCCAGGGCGCTGCTTCCTCCGGAGATCATGGAAGGAACCAGACTAAAATACGAGATGCTGCA
>CACZQE010000234.1 GCA_902783205.1 uncultured Lachnospiraceae bacterium
CTGGTCCTGACGGCCAGCACCTGTCTCGGTAAATATCAGAAGCAGCTGAAAGAGGGAAAAATCCGCTGCATCATCAACTTTAAGCCTGCCCTCAGCCAGGAAGTGCTGGACCAGAGGCTGCTTCGGGAGTTTGACACCTGGCGCAATAAAAATATCAGTTCAGTTACAGACCAGCTGCTGCCTAAAAAACTGGTTCCCGTATTTCTGGATTACTGCGATATTGCCAGTGACAAAAAGGTCAGGGATATCACGAAAAAAGAGCGGATCCGGATGCGGGAGGCTCTCCATTCTTTCGAGATGCGTCTTAAAACAACCCGGGGATTCGGAGAAGCCATTGTGACCCGGGGCGGTGTGGATGTCAGAGGAGTGAATCCTTCCACCATGGAGTCAAAACTGGTAAAAAGGCTCTATTTTGCGGGAGAAATGCTTGATGTTGACGCTGTGACGGGGGGATTTAATCTTCAGATTGCCTGGTCCACCGGCCATGCGGCCGGAGAGGCTGCCGCAAGGGCTCTGACAGAGGAAAAAAGCCTTGAAAATCATAGTTAAAATGCTTTATTTTTGCCCTGTCCTATGTTATTATTAAACGGTATGGTTTTAAAATCAGGAGGTTTTTTTCATGTACAGTATAGCCATTGACGGACCGGCCGGAGCCGGCAAAAGCACCATTGCAAAAGCGATTGCCGAGAAGGTCGGCTATATCTATGTAGATACCGGCGCAATGTACCGTGCGATGGCTCTCTACTTTATCCGCAACGGGATCGAGGGGACAGACACCGAAAGGATCGTGTCAGAGTGTCCAAATATCAAGGTAACCCTTGGTTACGAAGACGGCCGGCAGCAGGTATTCCTGAACGGGGAGAATGTAACAGGTTCCCTGAGGGATGAGGAAGTCGGAAAGATGGCTTCAGTCACATCCGCCATCCCTGAAGTCCGGGCAGCCCTGCTGGACCTGCAGAGAGGCCTTGCCGATTCCGCTGATGTTCTCATGGACGGCCGTGACATCGGAACCCATGTCCTTCCCGACGCTACACTCAAGATTTACCTGACTGCATCTGCTGATGTCAGAGCAAAGCGGCGGTATGATGAGCTGGTCGAAAAAGGTATCGACTGCGACCTGGATCAGATCCGGGAAGACATCATAAGGCGTGACCGGCAGGATATGACCCGCAAGACAGCACCCCTTCGCCAGGCGGAGGATGCCATCCTTGTGGACTCGTCAGAAATGTCCATATCTGAGGTGATTGACACTATACTTGCCTGTCTGGAAGAAAAGAAAGGAACTGCCTGATCATGGAAGTACGGATTGCCAAAACAGCCGGCTTCTGTTTCGGTGTGAAGCGGGCGGTAGATAGCGTATACAGGGAAGCCGAGAAAGACCATGTCTATACCTACGGTCCCATCATTCATAATGAGGAGGTCGTAGCAGACCTGGAGCGGCACGGGGTAAAGGTGATCCATGACGCTTCGGAATGTCAGAATCTCGAAAAGGGAACCGTGATCATACGGTCACACGGGGTTCCCAAAGAGGTTTGTGACCGGATATCGGAAGCGGGCATGGAAATCGTCGACGCTACCTGTCCGTTTGTTAAAAAAATACATAAGATCGTCGAAGAAGAAAGCTCTAAAGGAAGGACGATCATCATCATAGGAAACCACCATCATCCCGAGGTGGAAGGCATAATGGGGTGGTGCCGCCAGACCCCTGTGGTGATTGAAAATCACCAGCAGGCAAGGGACCTGCAGCTTGCCGGCGGTACAGAGATTTCGATTGTTTCCCAGACCACGTTCCATCATATAAAATTTCAAGAACTGGTTGAAATAATCTCTCAAAAGGATTATGATATAAATGTTTTCAACACAATCTGCAATGCTACGCAGGAGCGTCAGGACGAGGCCAGAAAGCTGGCTGCGGAGTCAGACGCCATGATCGTGATCGGAGGGAAACACAGCTCCAATACACAGAAGCTGTACGAGATCAGTAAGAGCGAATGTAGTAATACTTTATATATACAAACTGTCCGGGATCTGGACGGTGCGGTTTTTTCTAATATCGAGAAACTCGGTATTACTGCAGGGGCTTCGACCCCAAACAATATTATCAAGGAGGTTCATGCAAGCATGACAGAAATGAGTTTTGACCAGATGCTGGAAGAAAGCTTAGTAACTATTAGGAGTGGACAGGTCGTAAAGGGCACTGTCATTGATGTCAAAGAGGACGAGATCATCTTAGATATTAAATATAAATCAGAAGGTATCATCAAGCGTAATGAGTATTCTAATGATCAGAGTCTTGATCTGCGGACAGTAGTAAATGTCGGTGACGAGATGGAGGCAAAGGTCATCAAGATGAATGATGGCGAAGGCCAGGTAGTTCTCACATACAAGAAGCTCAAGCTTGAGAGAGGCAACAAGAGACTTGAGGAAGCATTCGAGAACCAGGAAGTTCTCAAGGCTCCCGTAATTGAAGTAACATCCGGCGGTTTAAGAGTCGGCGTGGAAGAGTCCACAGTATTTATTCCGGCAAGTCTTGTTTCTGACAGCTATGAAAAGAACCTTGGCAAGTATGAAGGCCAGGAGATCGAATTCGTCCTGATCGAGTTCAATCCCCGCAAGAGAAGAATCATCGGTGACCGTAAGCAGCTCCTCGTTGCTGAGAAGAAAGCCAAAGCTGAAGCACTCTTCGCAAGAATCGAAGTGGGCATGACAGTAGAAGGAACCGTTAAGAACGTTACAGACTTCGGTGCATTCATC
>CACZQE010000235.1 GCA_902783205.1 uncultured Lachnospiraceae bacterium
GGACTGATCCGCGGAGGAAGCGGTAAAAAAGAAAAGAAGGGCAAGGAACAAACAGCCCAGACTGCGGAAGCTACAACGGCAGGAGCTGATAACAGCATCCAGATTACTGATCTTAAGGTGGAAGCACCCGCACCGACCATCCGTGTCGGACAGACCATGCAGCTTAACATCACTACCGAGCCGGCGGATGCGACCAACACTAAGCTGAAATGGTCCACCACCGACGGAGATCTGGTGACGGTATCCGACGACGGAGTTCTGACACCGGAGCCGGGCAGTGAAAAGCATACGGTAACCGTGACTGCCGAGACAACGGACGGATCAGGGAAGAAGGCCAACTTCGACCTGAGAATCTATCCTGAGATCGATGTTTCCAAGCCCATGGTTGCCATTACATTTGATGACGGTCCCAATGCGGACACGACCAATCCCATGCTGGATGTTCTGGAAGAAAACTATGCCAAGGCTACATTTTTCTGTCTGGGACAGAATGTCGAGCAGTATCCGGAAACAGTCCAGAGGGAATACCAGCTGGGCATGGAAGTGGGAACTCACACCTACAGCCACCAGGATCTGATGTCGATCTCCGACAGCGAGAGAGATAAGGAAATCAGAATGGGTGTTGAGAGCATAGAAAAGGTGATCGGGGTTAAACCCACACTGATGCGTCCTCCTTACGGAGCCTATGTTTCATCCTCCATTTCCGGCAAGGCCGATTATGACGGCCGGGTCCGTGCGACAGCAAAGCAGTACGGACTGACCTGTGTAAACTGGTGGGTCGATACCAATGACTGGAAATATAAGAATGCCGATAAAACCTATGAAGGCGTTATGGTCGTCCAGGACGGACAGATCGTTCTCCTGCATGACATCCATGCCTATAACATTGACGCGGTTAAAAGATTCGTACCGGATCTGATTGAAAAAGGATACCAGCTTGTAACCGTTACGGAAATGTATGAGGCACGCCAGAATGATCTGGGTCCGGATGTGATCCACTGCTATACAGATCCCACGACCGAGTCCTCCGGTGACACGGAGCCCGCGGCTGCCGATGACGGCGCCCAGTCCGAGGAGCCGGCTGCCGGCAGCACGGACAGTACTGTTCAGGACACGACCGCGACCGACAGTGAAGGAGGAATGGATTTCTCCACAGGAAACTGATCTTTTAAGAGGAAATCAGTATTATAAAGAGAAAAGCAAAGCCGCAGAAGTTCCCCGTCGGGAGGCCTTCTGCGGCTTCAGCCTGTCAGGAGCAGATGCGGAGCAAGAAAACAGAAGAAATACAGAGATATAATTAGAATAGTGGATATATATGAATATATTTCATGATATATAGGATTATGCGGGATTATTTCTCTTTTTGTGATTTGCATTTGCAGACGAAAGAATCTAATATAGTGACAGTGATTAGCACTCGAATCAAATGAGTGCTAACAGAAAACAAAAGGCAAAATCAAACGTGCCCTATTTTCGGGGCATGTAATTTTTATCAGGAGGCAGATATGAAGTTAGTACCATTAGCAGACAGAGTAGTATTAAAGCAGCTTGAAGCTGAGACAAAGACAAAAACAGGTATTATCCTTACAAGTTCCGCACAGGAGAAGCCGCAGGAAGCAGAAGTTGTTGCCGTAGGCCCCGGAACTGAAGAAGTTAAAATGGAAGTAGCAGTAGGCCAGAAGGTCATCTATTCCAAATATGCCGGAACCAACGTGAAGATGGACGATGTGGAATACATCATCGTTAAACAGAGCGATATTCTGGCAATTGTTGAATAATAGAGATTAATCAGGAGGAAAGAACATCATGGCAAAAGAAATCAAATATGGCGTAGAGGCCAGAAAAGCATTAGAAGAAGGCGTTAACAAGCTTGCTGATACAGTCCGCGTTACACTGGGACCCAAGGGCCGCAACGTAGTCCTCGACAAGAGCTTCGGCACACCCCTGATCACAAATGACGGTGTGACCATCGCAAAGGACATCGAGCTTGAAGATGCTTTTGAAAACATGGGCGCTCAGATCGTTAAGGAAGTTGCCACAAAGACAAATGATGTAGCCGGAGACGGTACCACAACAGCAACAGTTCTGGCACAGACTATGATCAATGCAGGTATGAAGAACCTGGCAGCAGGCGCTAACCCGATCATCTTAAGAAAAGGTATGAAGAAAGCTTCCGATGAAGCAGTTAAGGCTATTGAGGCAATGAGCCAGCAGGTTGGCGGCAATGAGCAGATTGCCAAGGTTGCTTCCATTTCCGCAGGAGATGAGGAGGTAGGCCAGCTCGTTGCAGATGCAATGGATAAAGTATCCAAAGACGGTGTCATCACTATTGAAGAGTCCAGAACCATGCTGACAGAGCTTGATCTGGTAGAAGGTATGCAGTTTGACCGCGGATACATTTCCGCATATATGGCAACAGATATGGAGAAGATGACAGCTGAGCTGGATGATCCCTATATCCTGATCACAGACAAAAAGATCAGCAATATCCAGGAAGTACTTCCTCTTCTTGAGCAGATCGTACAGAGCGGTGCAAAGCTTCTCATCATTGCCGAGGATATCGAGGGCGAGGCTCTTACAACACTGATCGTCAACAAGCTTCGCGGAACATTCTCCGTTGTCGGTGTCAAAGCTCCGGGTTACGGTGACAGAAGAAAAGCAATGCTCGAGGATATCGCGATCCTGACAGGCGGAACAGTGATTTCCGAAGAGGTCGGCCTTGAGTTAAAGGACGCTACCATGGATCTTCTGGGACGCGCTAAGTCCGTAAAGGTTGAGAAAGAAAATACCGTTATCGTTGACGGTGCCGGAGACAAGGATGCCATTGCTGCAAGAGTAGCACAGATCAAGAGCCAGATCGAAGAGACCACATCCGAGTTCGATAAGGAAAAACTGCAGGAGAGACTTGCAAAGCTTTCCGGCGGTGTAGCAGTTATCCGCGTAGGTGCTGCAACAGAGACAGAGATGAAAGAAGCAAAGCTTCGTCTTGAAGATGCTCTGGCAGCTACAAGAGCAGCAGTTGAGGAAGGCGTCATCAGCGGCGGCGGTTCCGCTTACATTCATGCTGCAGCACAGGTTGCCAAATTTGCCGAGACACTGGAAGGTGATGAGAAGACAGGTGCATCTATCGTATTAAAGGCTCTGGAAGCACCCCTTTACCATATCGCTGCCAATGCGGGACTCGAAGGCTCCGTTATCATCAACAAGGTTGCCGAGAGTGAAGAAGGAATCGGCTTCGATGTGCTTACAGAGGAGTATGTAAACATGATCGAGTCCGGTATCATTGATCCGGCCAAGGTTACCAGAAGCGCCCTGCAGAATGCTACCAGTGTTGCATCCACTATGCTGACAACAGAAGCAGTCGTAGCAGACATCAAGGAAGAGAATCCGGCTCCGGCAATGCCCGGCGGCGGAATGGGAATGATGTAATTAATAAATGACCAGATAGAATCATAAGGCAAAAGGAAGATCCGGAGGACCTTCCTTTTTGCTGTTTTCGTAAAAAAGGAGGCAGCCATGATCGTTAAGCAGGTTACAGTGACGGTGGAAAACAAAGAAGGCAAGCTCAAAGAGGTAATGGATATCCTGGGAAAGGAGAACATCAACGTTGAGGCCCTCAGTATGGCCGATACGGTGCTGCGGCTGATTGTTCCGGATCCGGAAGCCACAAGAGATCTCCTTAAGAGTTACCGGTATGAAGTTGAGCTTACGGATGTCCTCCGTATCAAGGTGCCGTCCAGAGCGGGCATGCTGGCGGAAATGCTGGTATCCATCGCAGAGGAAAAGATCAATCTGGATTACATGTATGCATTTGCCACAGGAGACGGGGATGAGATGATCATCGGACCCTCTGATGTGAAGAGAGCATACGAATTGTTGAAAGAGGAAGGGATTACCGAGTGACAAAAGAGCAATTCCTGTTAGAACTGGAAGAGTATTTAAGAGGCGAAGTTTCTGACTATGAGCTCCGGGATTCTCTTGAATATTACCGAAATTACTATGAGGAGCAGATCACTGACGGAAGCAGTGAAGAGGACGTGAGTTCCCTGCTGGGAAGCCCCCGTCTGATCGCCCGGTCGATCATAGACGCCCGGGGTAACGGCGAAGACCATGATAAAAGCGGCTGGCAGGCTTCCGGCACGGATTATGACCGGGACAGCGAAGGGGGAGATTATCCCCGGGAGCAGAAACCGGGCCAGATTGAGATCATTGCTAAAAGGGCTTTGATTATGATCGTCATCGGACTGATCGTGGCGGGACTGGTGATCTTTACCGTGGCAGCCCTGCCTTATATCGCCCTGGTGATCGTGATCTATACCCTGCTCCGTTTATTCAGAGAATAAAGCTTCATACCGGCCCAGGCCGGGATCTGTAATGAAATCAGCTGACAGCGGCGGAGGAAAATACCCTCCGCCGCTTTCTTATAGACGAACTTGACTTTGCCGTACGGAGAAGTTATACTGAAAAAAAGCAAAAATTAGGAGTACGGCTAAGAAATTTATAATATCTTTATTTCTTAGGAGTACGGCTAAATAATTGGGAGGAAGCTATGATCATTCGTGACGCTTCAGACTTTGGCATGGCCATTCGCAAAAGAAGAAAACAGTTAAAATACACCCAGGCATTTCTGTCAGAATTCAGCGGACTGAGTGTCAGCTTCATTTCTGATCTGGAAAGAGGAAAGAATACGGCCGAGCTCGGAAGGGCCCTCTATCTGGCCGGTCTTCTGGGTATGGACCTTGAGATGAGCGGAAGGGGGTAGGGCGAGACTATGCTGGATGTAAGTATTGAAATCGGAGGATCCCAGATCCATGTCGGAGAGATTGAGGGGGATGATTCTTCCCGGGCAAGATTCTGCTACAGCAAAAGCTACCTGGAAGGACCGGATCCCAGACCCATTTCCATCCGTCTGCCCCTCCGCAGCAAACCCTATTCCACCGAGGAGACCAGACGCTTTTTTGAGGGCCTGCTCCCGGAAGGCTTTACAAGAAGATCCGTGGCCAGCTATATACATGCGGACGCTGCTGACTATATTACCATTCTTTCTTCCCTAGGAAAGGAGTGCCTGGGAGCCGTACTGATTGAACCTCAGGGTGAGGAATCTGTCGGAGAAGGAAGCTATGAGCGCCTTTCCATTGACAGGGTAAGGGCCCTGGCCAGGGAAGGGGCCACCAAGTCGGCCCAGCTTGTTACCAAAGCCCACCTGTCCCTGACCGGCGCGTCGGGAAAAGTCGGTCTCTACTATGATGATAAGGGAAAAGAATGGTATCTTCCCAAAGGCACGGCGCCCAGCACCCATATCGTCAAACAGAGTCATATCCGCCTGGAGGCCATCGTGATCAACGAACAGCTCTCCATGAAAACTGCAGCAGGTATGGGCCTGGAGGTGCCGGACAGCTTTATCATCAATGTGGGCGATTCGGAAGACGGAGATATTCTCTATGCCACAGAGCGCTATGACAGAATCTTTTCGGACCGGCCTGAAAAAACGGAGGGACTTGTCCGTCCCTGCCGCCTTCACCAGGAGGATTTTGCTCAGGCCCTGGGTGTAGGTTCGGCAAATAAATATGAGAAGAACCGGGCAGGCTATTTCAAAGCCATGTTCGACCTTCTGCGCAGATATTCGGCCAACCCCATCGAAGACCAGATCAAGCTCTGGAATATCGTAATCTTCGATTATCTGGTGGGAAACACGGACAATCATCTCAAGAATTATTCTCTCCTCTACGACCACAATCTCAAGGGGATCCGGCTGGCGCCCGCCTACGATATTGTCAGCACCTGTGTCTATCCGGAAAGCACCAGGGACATGGCATTTTACATCGGCAGTGACTGCAGCCTTGATGACATAGACAGGGATTCCTTTAAAGAGGCGGCCCGGGAAGTGGGGCTTGGACAGAGACTGGCCATGCGTGCTTTTGACAGGCAGTGCCAGGCATTTAAAGGAGCTCTGGACCGGGCTGTGGATAACCTTTCTTCCCTGGGATTCGACAAGGCGGAGGAAATAGGAAAGACCATCTTAAGGAATGGCGGAATCAGCCGTTTTCTCTAGGAAAAGGCCCCCTTTTTCGTGTTGACAAGCGGTTGAAACTGTTATATAATTGTTTTCGTTGATGTGGGATCTTAGCTCAGCTGGGAGAGCATCTGCCTTACAAGCAGAGGGTCACAGGTTCGAGCCCTGTAGGTCCCACTTCTCTTTTTCGGCGGGATAGCTCAGTTGGCTAGAGCACACGGTTCATACCCGTGGTGTCGCTGGTTCAAATCCAGTTCCCGCTATTTCCATTTACAGGGCATATCTGTTTTACAGATATGCTTTTTTTACATTGTAGGAGGCATTATACCATGAGAATCGGAAGCGGATATGATGTACATAAGCTTGCTGAAGGCAGAAAGCTGATCCTGGGCGGCGTGGAAATTCCCTATGAACTCGGACTGCTGGGCCACTCCGACGCGGATGTGCTGGTCCACGCTATCATGGATGCCCTGCTGGGAGCAGCGGCCCTGGGCGATATCGGACAGCATTTTCCCGACTCGGATCCGGCCTATAAGGGGGCAGACAGTATGAAACTGCTGGCCTTTGTAAGAAAACTGCTGGACGATCACGGTTATGTGATCGAGAATATCGATTCCACGATCATTGCCCAGAGACC
>CACZQE010000236.1 GCA_902783205.1 uncultured Lachnospiraceae bacterium
GTCAAAGAAAAGGTGGCTGCCCTTTACCATGAATACATGAAGCTGAAAGGACAGCTTGAGGAAGATACGATCGGAGAAGAGGAGAGGATCAGGGAGATTGAATTTCTTTCCTTTGAGATCGATGAGATTACCAATGCCCGGTTAAGAGAAGGGGAAGAAGAGGAACTGGAGGAAGATTACCGACGTATTTCCCATGCCAGGGAAATCCTGTCCGACTGCCAGGAGATCCACATGATGATGTCAGAAGGCAGGGATAACGCATCGGATCTTGCCGGAAGAGCGGTCCGCCTTGCCGGCAATGTGGCAGATATCGATTCCAGGGCTGAGGACCTGCTCAGTCAGATTACAACCATCGATGCCCTGATTGGGGATTTTAACAGGGAACTCTCTGCTTATATCGATGACATGGAATATGATGACGAGACATTTGCTCAGATTGAAGAAAGGCTTGATCTGATCCAGCACCTTAAGTCAAAATACGGACCGGATATCAAGAGTATCTTTGCCTACAGGAAGCGCAGCGAAGAAAAGAGAGAGAAACTTACCCATTATGAGGAACATCTGGCAGCCCTTAAGGAAAACTTTTCCCGGACAGGGGAAATGCTGGAGAAAGAGTGCAGTATCCTCAGCAGCCTCAGAAAAAAAGCGGCCCTGCCCCTGCAGGACCGGATCAGGAAAGCTCTCATGGATCTGAACTTCCTTCAGGTCCGTTTTGAGATCGAAGTTGAAGATACGGAACGCTTCAGTGAACAGGGAAAAGACCGTGTCTGCTTTATGATTGCTCCCAATCCGGGCATGGACATGTGCCCTCTGGCCCAGATTGCTTCGGGCGGAGAACTTTCAAGGATCATGCTGGCCATCAAGTCTGTTCTGGCGGATGAAGAGGAAATAGAAACCCTGATATTTGACGAGATCGATACCGGCATCAGTGGAAGAACTGCCCAGAAAGTATCTGAAAAGCTTGCCCTGATCGCAAGAAAGCGCCAGGTTATTGCCATTACCCATCTGCCGCAGATCGCGGCTATGGCGGATACCCACTATCTGATTGAAAAGACCAGTGATGAGGACATGACCATCAGTCATATCTACAAACTGAATGAGGAAGAAGCCGGAAAAGAACTGGCAAGAATGCTGGGCGGAACAAAGATTACCGGTGCGGTAATGGAAAACGCCCGGGAAATGCGTCGTCTGGCACAGCAGTATAAAGACAGTCTGTGAGAATCGTGACAGAACAATAAAGAAGAAAGGCCGTACTGACAATATAGCAGTACGGCCTTAACTATCTTTCAATATGATTCTAAAATGCCGGATTAATCATCGGCAGGATTGACGATCGTATCTGTGTAGTGTTTGATCGCCTCAAAGCTTTCATGGCTGATGACATGTTCGATACGGCAGGCATCCTGCTCTGCGATATCTTTATCGACACCCAGCACGGTCAGAAGCTTGGTGATAAACTCATGGCGTTCATAGATGGTCTCTGCAATATCCATTCCTGTATCCGTCAGATATATATATCCGGCATCTGTCACTGTGATGTGGCCCTTTTCCCGAAGGTTCTTCATGGCGATGCTGACGCTGGATTTCTTGAAGTCCATGTAGTTGGCAATATCGACAGAGCGCACGACCGGAAGCTTTCGACTCAGAATCAGGATTGTCTCCAGATAGTTTTCTGCAGATTCGTTGGTTCTTTCTCTCATTGATTCACCTCGTGATTTTATACATTTCCGTCAAATTAACTATAACACAGATCTATGCACATTACAAGGAAGAGGAAGCCCTCTGTCCCCTGTTACAGTAAAGTGCAGAGTCCATCCTGAAGAGAAGCCTGCTTTTGATGAAAACACTTGTAAGCGGAGGTAAAGTGGGTTATGATATTAAATGTTGAAACCCTGTAAAACATATTAAAAGAGGTGTGGAAAATATGAAAAAAATTACAGAAGATATCATTTATATCGGTGTGAATGACCATAAGGTCGACCTGTTTGAGGGGCAGTATGACGTTCCCAACGGTATGGCATATAACTCTTATGTAGTCATGGATGAAAAGGTTACAGTATTTGATACTGTAGATCAGAATTTCGGGGATGAGTGGCTTTCCAATCTCGGACAGGCACTTGACGGCCGCAAGCCTGACTATCTTGTGGTTCTTCATATGGAGCCTGACCATTCTGCCAATATCGCAGCCTTTGCCCAGGCATATCCCGAAGCGGTCATCGTGGGAAATGCAAAGACTTTTGTCTACATGAAGCAGTTCTTCGGAACAGACTTTGCTGACCGCCGCCTTGTGGTAAAAGATCAGGAGACTCTGGAGACAGGTTCCCATACATTTACATTTGTTTTCGCTTCTCTGGTACATTGGCCGGAGGTAATGTTTGCCTATGACAGCAAGGAAAAGACACTCTTCTCCGCAGATGCATTCGGTAAATTCGGCGCTCTGGACGTGGATGAGGACTGGGCCTGCGAGGCACGCCGCTATTACTTCGGTATTGTCGGCAAATACGGAGCAATGGTACAGAAAGTACTGGCAAAGGCAAAGACCCTGGATATAGAGAGGATCTGTCCCCTTCACGGTCCCATACTGGATGAGAACCTGGGCTATTATCTGGATCTCTACAATACATGGTCTTCTTATGGTGTGGAGACAGAAGGAACAGCCATCTTTTATGCATCTGTTTACGGACATACAAAAGAGGCTGCCGAACTCCTTAAGGAAGAGCTGGAAGCTGCAGGCTGTCCCAAGGTAGTTCTGGCGGATCTGGCAAGAGAAGATATGGCTGAATGTGTGGAAGATGCCTTCCGCTACGGCAAGATTGTCCTTGCTTCCGTCACTTACAACGGAACGGTATTCCCCTGGATGCGTGATTTCCTTGCAGAGCTGACAGAGCGCGGCTACCAGAACAGGAAGATCGGTATCATTGAAAACGGTACATGGGCGCCTGCTGCAGCCAAGGTGATCAAGGCGGCTTTTGAAAAGAGTAAAAATATTACTTTTGCCGATACAGTTGTTTCCATCCGTTCTGCAATGACAGATGCAAACCGTGATCAGGTGAAGGCACTGGCTCAGGAAATGAAATAGAATAATCAGTAAACTGTAAACAAACAGAGGGCAGATCCCGATTCCGTTTCGGACGGAAAGAGATCTGCCCCTTTTTTATCCATTTACTGATTTTTTGAGATTTCTTCGATAAAGGCTGCCTTCATGGTGTCACACAGAAAGCGGATGAAAACTGATTTGCCGGATTCGGCCAGAGATTCAGCCTCCACATATGCTGTCCTGTCATTATGGGAATGACGGAAGAAAGCGAGCGAAGATGCGTAATGTTCTGTTTTGGAGACTGAGAAGCCGTATTTGCCGTGACAGGAAGGAAGAGGGAGGAAAATCCCGTCTTTACGCATATAGCAGTTGGATGCCCTGGCAGCTTTTCTGTGCTTTCTGTCAACGTATCTGCCTACACTCCTGTGAATTGCCCTGTCCTCATCCGGCAGATAATAATAGTCTTTATAATTATCATAAAAATACTTTAACTCTGTCTGAAGGCAGGGGATTTCAATGGTCAGACAGTTTCCCCGGGCCCGGATGGCTGTTTCCGACAGGACTTCAAAAGGCACGGGAACAGGATTTTTAAGCCTGCAGGTGACCTTAAGATTACCGGAATCGGTCATCCTGATATCATCCGCAGTAAAAGTACCCCGGGTAATCTCACGGTATGCCTCAAGACTTTTCAGAGACAGCATACCTTCTATATCCTCTCTGTTGTGGAGAAGCAGCTCATAAAGGGCAGCGTCATCCCGGCTGGTCAGATAATCCTGATAGACTCCGATCAGCTGTCCTCCGTCAAACCGGTCTTCCCTCTTTATTCCGAGAAACAGCTCCCATGCCTTCTGTGAACCCTGGTCCATCCCGAAAAGCTTCTGTCAGGGACGCAGGATTTTATAATAATCAAAAGATCTGCATCCGCTGAAAGGATCCGTAAGGCCGTGTCGCTCATAATGGTCTTTCAGATAAGGAATATCAAAGCTTTCTCCGTTGAAAGTACACAGAATGCGGGAGGAAGAGGAGACTGTGTCGCTGAAAGCCTCCAGTATACTTTTTTCACTTTCTCCGTCATCGTTAAACCATTGCCGTATGACAAATGTATCATTCTCCTGCCGGCCGCATCCGATCAGATAGAGCATGGTCCGGCTGCGGGAAAAGCCCGTGGTCTCTATATCAAAATATAATCTTGTATCTTCTTCAGTCCCTGCAGAAAGCGGGACAGTGTATGTAAACTCTCTCATAAATCAGTCTCCGTATGATTTGTCTAAGGCTACAGTAGCAGACAATTCATTCATCTGTCAAATTCCCTTTCCTGATATGCCTCAGATATTTTCCAATGAGAGGTTTTTATATCTACCATCGGAAAAAAACACAGGGTTTATAATAAAAAGTGTATCAGGAGAAGTGTGTAATTTTCTAAAAATGAAGGATTATTATGGCTAAATGGGCATTTTTTAAAGGCAATAAAGAAAACTGGTTTTCAAGTGATATCTATAACTGGATGGATCCTTCGGAGAGCATCCCGTACCCGTCCCTGGAGAAAAACTGTATCCCGTCGGTAATCAGGGAGGCATTAAGAGACTATCCTGATCTTTTCCTCCAGGAGATCCGCTATGTGGCGGAAGGGAGCTGGAAGGAAAAGAACAAACCCCTTCTTTACAACATACCTGCCTTTTATTTCATAAGAATCAAACAGTTTATATCAGGAACCCATATCGCAGACCTGCGGGTCTTCCTTCCTGAACGCTGGAACGGCCGTTTTATGGGAATTGCAGGAGCCGGTACCAATATGGAAACCGATTGGGATATGGAACAGACATCTGCCCTTACCACCTGGCCCATGGCTGTCCGCAACGGCTTTGCCTGTGTCGTCTGCAACGGTGCCACAGGGTCCTTTGTGGATCAGACCTGGGGCTTTAAGGAGGGTGGACTGGACTGGGATATGATCAGAAACTGGGCCTTTACAGGGACCCATATCATGACAGCCTCTGCCAAGGCCGTTGTCAGAGCCTGCTACGGAAGTGATATCAGCAAAAGCTATATGCACGGGACTTCAGGCGGGGGAAGACAGGTAATCCTGGAGGCCGAGCGTTATCCGGGAGATTATGACGGTCTGTGGGCGGACGGACCGCTTTATGATTTCTACAATCTGATGTTTTCCTGTCTCTGGGCAGCTCTTGTCTATAACAACGAACCCCACAGAGTTCCGCTGGAAAAGTATCAGGCAGCCCATAAACTTGCCCGGTCATCCGAAAAACTCTGTTCTCATCCCTATGATCCGGAAGATGAGGAATGGAAGACATTTCTTGCAGGTCTTCCCTGCACGCCCACCCCGGTCGGAGGCATTACAGTCGAAGATGTCCGCGTCATGAAAAAAGTATGGGACGGACCGGTCCTGTCTGACGGAAGCAGAATTACCTACGGCTTCGGCCCTGAGATTGTTCAGTGGCCGGTTGCCCACAGGAAATTCGGCTACCTGAAAATACATGAGGACGGAACAATTACTAATATTCCCTTTGCCGTACAGTTTCTGCGCTGGCTGGTCCGTGATCCGGACTGGGACTTCGCAAGCTGTACATATGAGACATTTGAGAA
>CACZQE010000237.1 GCA_902783205.1 uncultured Lachnospiraceae bacterium
CCGCCGATTACATCCGGAACAAGACCTGTGTAGTTACACATAGCTGTCATCTCAACCATTGTCTTTGTGCCGTCCTTGAATGCGCAGAGCATTCTGGGGCTCATCTTACGGCGTGTAGCTTCCTCTAATACTGTGTCGGGGTTGCAGTCATAGTCAAGCTTGTTGTTCTTGCCCTTACCCATAACTTCAACATTGAGGCCCATAGCTGTTGCGAAGCAGTAAAGCTCCATAACGGCACCGGGCTCGTCTCCTGCGGAACCTGTGTAGATCACGCCGTGATCCTTGGCGAACTTGTCAAGGTAGGGTCCGATTACAACGTCAGTCTCAACGTTCAGCATTACAACATGCTTTCCGTTTGTCATAGCGTCTGTAGCAACTTTGGCACCGACATCCGGAACACCTGTAGCGTCGATTGCACACTCAACAAGATTAGCCTGAGAGATGAAGTTGGAGTCTTCACAAGCAACATACTTGCCTGCTTCCATTGCTGCGTTTGCCTCGGCAAGAGTCTTTGCGACAACGATATCATCATCGCTTACACCTGCATACTTAAATGCGCCGACTGCATTCTGAACCTGGATATCGGAAACGATTGCAGGAGTGATGCCTTTCATCAGGACCATCTGTGTTACCATACCACGGCCCATCTGACCAGCGCCAACGATACCGGTACGGATGATCTTGCCTTCTTCTTCGCGCTTCTCAAGCTTCCAATTCATATTTAACATAAAAATTAAGCCTCCTAAATTAAAGAACAAAAATATAGGTCTTGCGATCCTTCCTGCAAAACCCGGTCCCTCCCGGGTTCTGCAGAAAAATCATCAACAATTTAACTGAATCAGTAGATCTCGATCCGATCTCCTACTTTAACGGAATCCTTTGTAAGCGGTGTTCCTTCCAGCATGATACAGCCGGGACGGAAAGCCTCGTCTCCGCCGCCGAAGGCCAGTGTACAGTGACCAAGTTCTCCCAGTGTGGACGGAACTTCATCACCAACTGCAGTGATCGTGTATACATTCTCACCGACCATGAGGATATCACCTTTTGCCGGCGGCGCGATCAGCTCTGCCTTGGTGTGCAGAATTGCCAGCTCAGCAAGTTCCGGGGGAGCATCTTCATTGAAGATAATTACGAAATTTAAAGCAAGCTCTTCCTCAAGGAATGCGAACGCTTCCGGACCGAAGCCTGTTATTTCTGACGTATATTTCATATTGCTACCACCTTTTGATCAATCAACTAACTGAATTTTAGTAAAGTCCGATGCTGAAAATAAATGCAATGATTACGGAAAGAGGTCCGGTTACCATTCTGGAGAACAGAACTGCAGGTACACCATACTCGATTGTCTCGGGCTCAGCCTCTCCGAGGGATAATCCAACAGGTACGAAGTCGCCGCCGACCTGGCCGTCAATAGCGAACAGAGCCGGAAGTGCATACTGAGGCGGAATAGCGCCCTTAGCAAACTGCTGTCCTAACATTACACCTACTACCTGGGCGATAACGGCACCAGGTCCAAGGATCGGTGACAGGAAAGGCAGGGAACAGATGAAGCAGACCAGAAGCATTCCCGGAAGGGTTCCTGCTGCGGGAGCGATGGTCTTTGCAATCCAGTCACCCAGACCGCTGGCGCTGATGATACCAAGGATCGTAGCTGTGAATGCCATGAAAGGTAAGATGTTCTTGATTACCATGTCGATGGTATCACGGCCTGCCTGGAAGAACTGTCCTACAACATATCCTACAGTTTTACCGATTCTGGTAATGATGTTTTCACTCTTTCCTTCGTTAGCTGCAGCGATTTCCTGCTTAGCCTGTGCTTTTGTCTTGGGGCCGTCAGAAACGGGAGCTGCTGCTGTCTTCTCGGGAGAGATATATTCGCCGGCTTCGCCGAGAACCTCGATGCAGTCTTCCTTTACGTCGGATACATAGATATCCTCTGTGATGAACTGAGCAAGGGGTCCGGATTGTCCAACCGGTGTAAGGTTAACGGTGTAGATACCCTTCTTGGGATAAACACCACATCTTGCTGTGCCGCCGCAGTCAACAACTGCTACCATGATCTCCTCATCGGGAAGATTGGTTTTCCAGCCGTCTACTGCCTCGCCGCCTGTAAGCTCTGCGATTTTCTGGGAAACGGGATCGATTCCGCCGCCTGTAACACTTAATACGGTATGACATTTGTCAGTCGGAGTGATCACTAACGGGCCGCCCCAACCGGTATTACCTCTACTGATTTTAATTGTTTTATACATATCAGGACCCCCTTATTCTGCTGCGTTACCGCGGGTCATAACAGCGTAGATTCTCTCTGTCAGAAGACCACGGATCAGGATAACAATAACACCAACGATAAAGTAACGCACAGCAAGTCCGCCGATGGAAAGGCCAGCGTCCTTAAGGCCCTGTGCGATTCCCATGTAAACGAAGAGCTCGCCTGCATTCGCATGCGGGAAAAGACCTGTAATAGGATGTACAAAGCTTACGCATGCATCATAGTATGCAGGTTTGTACTTCTCATCCACGAAACGGCCGAATGTGTAGCACATGGGGTTTGCAAGGAAGAAAACAGCCATGATCGGAAGAAGAGTGTAACGAAGCACAGCAAATCTTGTGATTTTCCGTGCAAAAGTCTCAACTCTCTCTGTACCGATCAGCTTGATGATCGAGTTGACGAATACCATAAGGCAGACAACCTGCGGGATGATACCTGTTACCCATCCTGCAAAGGTCGCTCCACCAGCTGTAAACAGACTGATAAAAGCCTCAGCACCTTTTGAAATAATTTCCATAAGTAACCTCCTATTATTTCTACAATAAAGTGATATATACACAAGGGATCGTGCATCACGAGCCTGCCACCGCCGGATGGGCCCTATTTTCCGGCAGGTGATCCTACATTATAAAATGTTCTGCACATTCCGCTAAATGTATCAAAGTAATGACTGTCAGAACAGCTTTTTCTTATTTCCCCGCTGTTCCATGTGCTTTTCCTGCTCTCTGGTCAGCTCCCGGTCAGTGAGCCTCACCTCCAGAGCTTCCAGCGCCCGGATATAACCCTGGTGCTTTTTGAACTCTTTTTTATCAAAGTCCTTGGTTATCTCTATAAAATCGAAAATGCTTGTCCCGACCAGAGGCCTGCCCAGGAAGCTGTCGACCTTTTTAAATCTTGCCAGGATGGTGCCGCCCTGCATGACCTCGGCTGCGGTAATGATACCCTCACTGTCACATGCAATGATCGCGACGTGGCCGTTCATGAATCCGCCTCTTTTCTGTCCCATGCCCACATTGCCGAACTTGTGCATTCTGCGGACCGCTTTCTGATAATTTTTGATCTGAAAATATCCTGCTATGGACTGCATGATAAAAAGCACTGCCATAATAAGAAGCAGAATTGAGACTCCACTGAGCTGCGGCATCCTTTACCTCCAATGTAATTACTTTCGTAATTCTTTAATTCTTAAGACTTTTTAACTTTCTAGTTACTTATGATACTATCACATATTTTTGTAATTACAAGATATTTGTTCTGAACATAAGACTAAGTTTATAATTCATACAAAAATTCTTGAACATTTGTTTCAATTGCTTTTTCAGGAGAATGTTAATTTAAACATTTGTTCAGCATAAACTGTAAATATAAACAAATTCAATTAATAGTCAGATAATTAACAAACTTTGTCTAAAATTTATCACTCTATTCTTTTCTTTATATTTGTACTATACACCGCAAAATAAAAGAGGGCTGCAAAGAGATAACTGATCTCCTAAGCAGCCCTGCACGATATATAGTCTTCTTCCTTATTCGCCGACCAGTTTTTCGGCCATCTCGGCATTGGTGATCAGTATGTTGATCAGGCCGCCCCGGATAGCTCCCTTTACGGCGGTCACTTTCTTTTCACCGCTGGCAATACCGATTCTGTTGGGTACTTTCTTCATCATTCTGAAAGCCATGGCCGCCACCCTGTCATTAAAGGAACAGAAGTTTTCCGTTTTTCCGTCCTTGTCAAAAAACTTCAGACAGATGTCGCCCACAGCGCCTGCCTCACTCAGGCGGTCCAGTTCGTCCTTCTGGGCATAACCGGCTTTGATCAGGGTATGGTCTGCTCTTTCGGGAATACCGATTCCCACCACCATAACATTGATCTTCCGGAATTCGTCAAAAATGAAATTAACTGCCTTTTCCTGCAGGAAGTACTCCATGACAGTCTTGTCGGAGAAAACTGCAGGTGACAGGAACTGGGTGTAAGTGCCTCCGAACTTTTCCGAAAACTGTCTGGCAATGGCATTACTCTGAACATCGATTCCGTCTACGGTACTTCTGCTGATGCCGCCGACCATGGGAACGAACATGAGATTTTCCTTGCGGACAAATGACCGGTTGGTCTGGACCACATTGTTTAATGTGTGACCCATGGAAACGCCGACACAGTCACCTTCCTTAAAGAAATCCGCGAGAAACTCGGCGGCTTTCCCGAAGAGCTGGGACACGGCCTCGCTCTTCGTATCCAGGACACTGTTTTCCACAATGACGACATCCTTCATGCCGTACTTGGTCTCCAGCTTCTTTTCCAGTTCTCCGTAATTGTAGGAGGCAGGATTATGGAGCTGAATCTGCACAATACCCTGCTGTTTTCCCTTCTGGAGCATTCTGACCACGGAAGACCTTGACACTCCCAGATACTCTCCGATCTGTTTCTGGTTCATGTCATCTTCATAATAGAGACTGCATACTTTGTAGATCAGTCTGATATCATCGACAATTTTCTTCATATTTTTTTATCTCCGGTTTACAGATCGTCCTGAAGATTCAATACATCAAGAATTGCCTTCCCATAGGCAGGAAGGTCCGGGGGTCTTCTGCCGGATACGATATTTTTGTCAATCACAACCTCCTGGTCAAGCCAGGTCGCGCCGGCATTCATCATATCATCCTTGATACCCGGAGTGCTTGTCACAGTCCTTCCGGAAAGAATACCTGCCGAAGCAAGGACCCAGCCCGCATGACATATTTCACCGATTACCTTTCCATCCTCATTCATTTCTCTTACCAGGTCCAGCACTTTGGGAAATCTGCGCAGCTTGTCCGGTGCCCATCCGCCCGGTACAAGTATTCCGTCATAGTCTTTGGAATCCAGGTCAAAAAAGGACAGTTCCACCTGACAGGGAACCCCGTACTTTCCGTGATAAGTGCCGGGTTTCTCTGCTGCGAAATCCACCTGAATCCCTTCTTCTCTAAGCCTCATGGCCGGATACCATAATTCCAGATCTTCAAAATCCTGGCTGACAAGAGCCAATATCTTCTTCATACTCTCCTCCTTATATCTGATCAGCTATTTCTTATATAATGTAGAAATGTTCTGTATAAAAAGCCATATATATTATAACATAAAGGCCGGTCAAAGATACACAAATATTTACTCTCTGATGACAGCCTCTTATCCCTTTTTTCTGCTATACTAAGATATATAAGAGTAAAGTTACCGTGACAGTCAAGGAGTTTACTATGGAGAATAATAAAAAGTTTAATTTCCGGGAACTCATGGCAATTGTATCTACCCTTCGCGGCGAGAAGGGCTGCCCCTGGGATAAAGCCCAGACCCATGAGTCTCTGAAGCCATATACACTGGAAGAAGCCTATGAAGTTAATCAGGCTGTGGCAGATCTGAAAGCCACGGGAGATCCCTCCAACCTGATCGAAGAACTGGGTGACCTTCTCTTCCAGATTCTTCTGCAGGCCCAGGTCGCCGAAGACAACGGGGAATTTACCATGGAGGATGTCATTGACTCCATTTCCCGCAAGATGATCCACCG
>CACZQE010000238.1 GCA_902783205.1 uncultured Lachnospiraceae bacterium
ATATCTGGAAGGAACAAACCGGGAAAACGCCGTAACATCGGAGCTGATGAGAATTCAGACCTATATAGAGGAAATGAAAGTGGATCCGGAAGTAGAGGAGGCCTATATGAAGCTGGAAGATTTTATTGAGTCGGAACGGAGAGAGGCGAGAGAAGAGGCGAGGGAAGAGGCGGAAAAAGAAACCAGAAAGATTCAGGAGAAGCTCGAAAAAGAAACAAAACGGGCAGATGAAGCGGAGAAACATGCCAGTGAAACGGAAAAGGAAATGAAGGTATTGAAAAATAAGTTAAGCTGGTATATAGAGAAATATGGAGATACAGGGATGCCTCTTTTATCCTGACAAAATATAAGATATCCTGTATTTTTTTATTTCTATCTGCTCACCTGGAGGTGCGCAAACATTGAAAGGTTATCTTTCCGTCAGGAAAAAATCGTACAAACGGAATTGCCTGGAGCGCCGGGTCTGTCAGCTGGCTCAGGACAGAAAGATACCGGGCTTTGAGCGGTTCAGTTGGTCACAGTCACGACCGATCAAAGGATATGCGAAGTCTGGGGATCCGGGTTTCTTTGTATATTCCGACGCTTGCGGACAAAGATTCTATTTTCCGGCGGACAACAGCCGCATATTTTGCGGACGAAATTGCATTTTCTTCTGGGAGGTAATTCGCACTAGCGCCGGACACTCCCTGTTGACACTTCATTGGTGTTCACGATTCATGTATCTTTTCGCTCCGAAAGAGCGCAGTGCTTCTTTATCCCATGGATTTTCTTTCAAATTCGAAAACCTTCTAGACCTTGTATAATAGGAGTCGGGGCATCCCGGCTTTTTTTGATGGTCGAGGTAGAATAAAAAATGGACGGCAAGAAGAATGAACTTAATGCGCTGAAGGAGGAATTTTCTGTTAAATGTTACAGGCTGATTGAAGAGGGGGTTGAGAATAAGGCATTTAAAATGAAGGATGTAGCTGCCTGCCTGGGAATATCAAGTCAGGTAGCATCGAAGCTCGTAAACCCTAATGACCCCCGCACATTGACGTCATTTGAGCTATTTCGTCTTAGCTTGCTTTTAAGGAAGCCTCTGGCAGAGATAATTACCCCAAATCTTTATCTTACTGGGGACGAGCTTGATGACCAGTGTCTTGTCAAAGCGATTACAGCTGCTTCTGGAAACGATACCCAGGTACCCACGATAGATATGGATGCCTCAGGGATGCCAAAGAAATGCAGAAGATGCATGCAGGCGGTAATTCAAACCGTCAAGATGCTGAACCGGGAAGGCTGATTTATATCAAGGACTGCCACCCGCCAAAAGGGGGCGGCCCGTAAGCATAATCCATGCCAGGCATATATGGTACTATATGCCTCCCAATAGGATAACAGACACAACGATGAACCTGGGCCGGGCCGCCCCCTGCGAAATGCCGGCTGCAGCAGAGAACAAACAGACCCGGCAGATATATTATAAGCAAGAACTGACCCGTATGCAATTCACAACGTACGGATGACCGGTTCCTTTCACGATCCGTGAAAAAAACCACAAGGTGTAAACGGATCGTTTATCAAGGCCGGAACCGGCACCATGCCGCAGACCAGACTCCTATACACGAAATGTGTATAATGTGTGTATGCTGTGGGAATTCGTTCACGTTCCATTGAACTGGGCACCGCCCCCCTTCCATCCGGTCTTTTCCCATGCTATAACTGAAAACGCAGCAACTGAAACAACACATGGGAAGGAGAAGGCGGCCGTGCTGGTGAGAATACAATCCGACATAAAGCCAAAGTATGAGCGTGACAAGATACTCCGGCTTCTTTTTATGCGCGAGCAGCAGGGGGCAACGATCAGGGATATCGCGCAAGCTTTGGGATGGGGCAAGACAAAGACGGCGGAAGTCTGCAGCAAGTGCAGGGCAGCTGGGTTAACATTCGAGGATGCCGAGAAAATGACAGCGGAGGAACTGGGGTTCGTCCTTGAAGGCAAGCCGAAAACCAGGGTAGGAATGATCCGGGTGCCTGAACAATACTGGGAATGGGTATGCCGCGAATTGAACAGCGGAAAGCCCCGCAAAACCCTGAACTACATCTGGACGGAGTTCTATTCAAAAGATCATCCGGACGGGCTGGGTTACAGCCAGTTTTGCCGCAGGTACCATGAATGGTTCAAGGCCGCGAGGGTGGAAATCATACTCCCACAGGAAAAGGTTCCCGGCAGGGAGATTTTCATTGACTGGGTCGGTGACACGGTCAGTCTCCTTGACAGCGAGACGGCATCGCCACGCAGGGTCTATTTCTTCATTGCCACCATCGGTGACAGTTCTTATCCGTTTGTGGAAGCCTTCCTCACAATGGATCAGAAAAACTGGTGCCAGGCGCATATCGACATGCTCGAACACTATGGCGGGGTTCCCAGGTTATTCGTGCCTGACAACACGAAAACGGCTGTCTCGGCTGCAAGCCTGTACGATCCGACGCTCAATCACGCCTACCTGGAACTGGCGCACCATTACGGAGTCGGAATTTCCCCTGCGAGGGTGCGGGCACCGAAAGACAAGCCGACGGTTGAAGCCGGCGTCAAATGGCTTGAGGGCTGGCTGCTCACCTGGCTTCAGGACAGCGGTACTATCTACAGGGACATTTCAGAGATAAACCGGGACGTCCGTAAAAGAATGAAGGAGCTTGCCGACAGGCCTTTCAAGGCAAGGGCTGGGACGCGAAAAAGTGTCTTCGAAGCGATCGACAAACCTGCCCTGCGTGCCCTTCCCGGGGATCCGTTCCTGTTTTTTGAGACGGTAACAAGGAAATCGCTTCCTGCGAACTGGCACTTTGACGTGAAGGATGGGAAGGACACGTTTTATTACTCATTCCCCTACCAGTATGCGAAAAGGCCAGGGCATGCACACGTGTATCCAAAGAAAATCGAGATTTACGCGGAAGGCGCAGGGCGTATCGCATTCCACGAACGCCGGTTCACCGGGAAGCGGTATTGCACGGACATTTCGCACGCGCCGAAAAACCAGCAGGAGCGGATGAAGTTCAACATGAGGACCGGAAAGTACTACCGCACAAAGGCAGGACGGATTGGCAAGAGTGTCTATGAAGTAGTGGATAGGATCCTTACCAGCGGCCCCGTCGAGGAGCAGGGCTACAGGTCTTGCGATGGCCTTCTCCGGATGTCCGAGGACTATGGGGACCATGCTCTGGAGGAAGCTTGCAGGAGGGCACTGGAAGTGGGCCGCCCGAACTACTCAGGCGTGAAGTCGTTTCTTTCCAAGGGCAATAGCGCTCGCGCTGCCGAAGTTGTCCCACCGTCCGATTCCGATCATGAAAACCTGAGAAAAGAAGGATGGAGGTGAACAAATGAACCACCAAAGCTGTGAGCAGCTGACCCAGATGAACCTCTCCGCAATGCGGGAAGAATACAAGAGACAGGAAGAGCTGCCTGCTACGACGGAACTGTCTTTTGACGAGCGCTTCAGCATGATTGTCCAGGCACAGTTCAACAGGCGAAAAAACAACCGTATCCAGAGGGCATTGAAAAGTGCCGGCCTGAGGGAGCCTTCAGCGACAATATCCGAGCTCGACTTCTCAGATGGCCGCAACCTTTCCAGACGCCAGGTTGCCCAGCTTTCAAGCATGGACTGGATCAATGAAGGGAAAGGTATCCTTGTTACCGGAGCGACCGGTACAGGGAAAACGTTTGTGCTCTGCGCGTTCGGCCATGATGCATGCACTATGGGGTACTCTGCAAAGTATTACAGGATGACCCGGTTGATCGAATATATGAATGCCGCAAGGGCGTCCGGGGAATACGACAGGAAACTGGCAGACCTTGGGAAGCCGGACCTTCTGATTCTTGATGACTTTGGCATGAAGCAGTGTGACCATGTCTTTTCGATGGATCTTCTGGAGGTGGTCGAGGAGCGGTATCATAGGAAAAAGTCTCTTCTCATTGGGGCACAGCTCCCTGTCAGCTTATGGGCAGAAACGTTCAAGAACAAGACCGCGTCCGACGGCTTCATGGATCGTGTTGTTAACAATTCATACCGTATTGAATTAAAAGGGCCTTCCCGCAGGCCCAGAATGCCAGA
>CACZQE010000239.1 GCA_902783205.1 uncultured Lachnospiraceae bacterium
GAGGAAATCATGGGTGATTCATACAGCTATATCGGCGCGGTAGTCGGAGCCACCTATCCGGAGATGGGAGCCCGGCTGAGAAAGATCATGCCCAAAGCCTGCATCCTGGTACCCGGCTACGGTGCACAGGGAGGCAAAGGGGAAGATCTGAAGGCATTCTTCAATGAGGACGGACTCGGCGCCATCGTCAATTCCAGCCGCGGAATCATCTGTGCTTACCAGAAAGATCCTTATAAGGACAGTTTCGGGCCTGAGAACTATGCAGATGCTGCAAGACAGGCAGTTCTGGATATGAAGGAAGATCTGAAACAGGCATGGGTCCGCTGACAGGGAACCGGCAGGACAGATATTAATAATTAATACAGAAAACTGAAACAAAGACAGATTATTCAAAGAAAGAGGGTATTATGGGTAAAGTTGGTATTGTAATGGGCAGCGATTCCGATATGCCGGTTATGGCTAAAGCGGCAGCTGTTCTTGAAGAGCTCGGCGTAGACTATGAGATGACCATCATCTCCGCACACAGGGAACCGGAAGAGTTTTTCGCCTACGCAAAAGGAGCGGAGGAAAAAGGTTTTAAAGTAATCATCGCAGGCGCCGGCAAGGCAGCACATCTGCCCGGCATGTGCGCAGCCATCTTCCCCCTGCCGGTCATCGGTGTTCCGATGAAGACATCCGACCTTGGCGGCGTGGACTCTCTCTACTCCATCGTACAGATGCCTTCAGGCATTCCCGTGGCCACCGTGGCTATCGGAGGCGCACAGAATGCGGGCATACTTGCGGCAAAGATGCTGGCAATGTCAGATCCCGCCCTTCTGGGCAGGCTGAAAGACTATTCCGAAAGGCTTAAGGAACAGGTCGTGGCAAAGGCTGACAAGCTTGAAGAAATCGGTTATAAAGACTACCTGGCACAAATGAAATAAAGCCCCGCGACAGGCAGAAAGGAGTCCCTATGGATTATAAAAAAGCCGGTGTGGATATCGAAGCCGGATATCGTTCCGTTGAATTGATGAAAGAACATGTAAAGGAAACTATGCGCCCTGAGGTACTTTCCAGCCTGGGCGGATTTTCCGGAGCATTCTCCCTCAAGTCCTTCAGTGACATGGAGAATCCGACTCTGGTATCCGGCACGGACGGCGTGGGTACCAAACTGAAAATAGCATTTCTGACAGACCGGCATGACACGGTGGGAATCGACTGTGTTGCCATGTGCGTCAATGATATTGCCTGTGCAGGCGGAGAGCCCCTTTTCTTCCTGGACTACATTGCCTGCGGGAAAAATGTACCGGAAAAGATTGCTTCTATTGTAAGTGGAGTGGCGGAAGGCTGCAAGCAGGCGGGCGCTGCCCTGATCGGCGGCGAGACGGCCGAGATGCCGGGATTTTATCCCGAGGACGAGTATGATCTTGCCGGTTTTGCGGTAGGCATAGTAGATGAAAAAGACCTGATCAGCGGAGAGGACATCAGAGAAGGTGATGTCCTGGTGGGAATTGCCTCCTCCGGTATCCACAGCAACGGATATTCTCTGGTCCGAAAGGTTTTCCCCATGGACAAGGCTTCCCTTTCCGAATACAGAGAGGAACTTTCCATGACTTTAGGAGAAGCCCTGCTGACTCCCACAAAGATTTATGTGAAGGCTCTGAAGGCAGTGAAGGAAGCCGGTGTGAATATCAAGGGATGCAGCCATATTACAGGCGGCGGCTTTTACGAGAATATTCCCCGAATGCTGCCCGAAGGCGTGAAAGCAGAGATCAGAAAAGACAGTTATCCGGTTCCTCCCATTTTCGAACTTCTTAAAAAAGAAGGAGACATTGAGGAAAAGGTAATGTATAACACCTACAACATGGGAATCGGCATGATGCTGGCCCTGGATCCGGATCAGGCGGACCTGGCGGTCAGAGCCCTTGAAGAAGCCGGTGAGAAGGCCTATATAGTCGGCCGGATCCTGACCGGAGAAAAAGGGGTGGAATTATGCTGAAAATAGCCGTACTGGTGTCCGGCGGCGGCACCAATCTTCAGGCTGTCATGGATGCCATCGACAGCGGGAAGATCACAGGAGCCTCCATAAAGACAGTCATCAGCAACAATGCGGATGCTTATGCACTGGAAAGGGCAAGAAAGCACGGGGCTGAGGCTCTGACCATTTCTCCCCGGGATTATGCGGACAGAGAGGATTTTAACAAGGCTCTTCTGGAAGCCCTGATATCCAGAGAAATCGATCTGGTCGTCCTGGCAGGCTACCTGGTGGTCGTGCCCCCTGCAGTCATCAGCGCATTTGAAAACCGGATCATCAACATTCACCCGTCTCTGATCCCTTCCTTCTGCGGCAAGGGATGCTACGGCCTCCATGTTCATGAGATGGCCCTGGAAAGAGGAGTGAAGGTATCGGGCGCCACAGTTCATTTTGTGGACGAGGGAACAGATACAGGCCCCATTATCATGCAGAAGGCGGTGGCTGTAGAGCCGGATGATACACCCCAGACCCTGCAGCGCAGGATCATGGAGGAAGCCGAATGGGTCATTCTCCCCGAGACGGTCAACCTGATCGCGAACGGGAAAGTACACGTTGAAGGAAGAAAAGTCATTATCAGTGAATAGACAGTTGGAGGACAGGGATGAAAGTATTAATCGTAGGAAGCGGCGGAAGAGAACATGCCATTGCCTGGGCATGTGCAAAGAGTGACAAGGTTGACAAAATCTACTGTGCGCCCGGTAACGCGGGCATCGGCATGATCGCCGAATGTGTGGATATCGGCGCCATGGAGTTTGACCGTCTGACCGCTTTTGCCAAAGAAAATGAAATCGATCTGACCATCATCGGCATGGACGACCCCCTGGTAGGCGGCGTGGTAGATGCCTTTGAGGCAGAAGGCTTAAGAGTATTCGGACCCAGGGCCAACGCGGCCATCATCGAAGGGTCCAAGGCATTTTCAAAAGACCTGATGAAGAAGTATCATATTCCCACTGCGGCATATGAGAACTTTGACTCTGCGGAGGAAGCACTGGCTTATCTTGAAACATCAAAATATCCGATCGTCCTCAAAGCCGACGGTCTGGCACTGGGCAAAGGTGTGCTGATCTGCAATACAGCCGAAGAAGCCAGAGAAGGTGTCAAAACCATCATGGAAGACAAAAAGTTCGGAGATGCCGGAAACCGTATGGTCATTGAAGAGTTCATGACCGGGCGGGAAGTATCCGTGCTGGCATTCTGTGACGGCAAGACTGTCAAATGTATGACCAGTGCCCAGGATCACAAGCGTGCCAAAGACGGAGACCAGGGACTAAACACTGGCGGAATGGGCACATTTTCACCCAGTCCTTTCTATGATGAGGCGGCAAGGGAATTCTGCGAGAAATATATTTACCAGCCCACGATCGACGCTATGGCGGCAGAGGGACGTCCCTTTACCGGCGTACTCTTTACCGGACTCATGCTTACAGAGGACGGCCCCAAGGTTCTGGAGTACAATGCCCGCTTCGGTGATCCCGAAGCGCAGGTGGTACTGCCCAGGATGAAGAATGACCTGATCGATGTAGTGGAGGCATGTATTGACGGACGCCTTGACGAAATTGATCTGGAGTTTGAGGATAATGCCGCTGTCTGTGTGGTTCTGGCTTCAGACGGTTATCCTGTTTCCTATAAGAAGGGATTCCCCATCGGCGGACTGGACCGCTTTGAGGGTCAGGATGAGTATTTCTGCTTCCATGCAGGCTCCAAAAAGCAGGGTGACCGGATTGTTACCAACGGAGGCCGTGTTCTTGGTATCACCGCAAAGGGCAAAGACCTGAAAGATGCCAGGAAGAAAGCCTACGAGGCAACAAAGTGGGTTGAATTTGAGAATAAATACATGCGGAATGATATAGGAAAGGCGATTGACGAGGCATAAGGCCTGCGGGAGTAATGTTATGACTTTTACACGTGGACTCCGGGACGGGATTCCCATCTGTCTCGGATACTATGCGGTATCGATCGCATTCGGACTGCTGGCGGTCAGTCAGGGTCTGACAGCCCTGGAGGCGGTGCTGATTTCGGCTACCAATCTGACCTCTGCCGGCCAGTTTGCCGGCCTGACCATTATTGCGGCCATGGGAAGCTATGTGGAAATGGCCCTTACCCAGCTGGTGATCAATCTCCGCTACATGCTTATGTCCATCTCACTTTCCCAGAAAGTGGATGAGAAGTTTACCGGAATCTGGCGCTTTATCCTCGGATTCGGTATCACGGACGAGATTTATGCTGTAGCAGTGGGACAAGAGTCGGTAAGCAGGCAGTATTTTGCCGGTCTTATGGCCCTTCCCATTCTGGGATGGAGCGGTGGGACACTGACCGGTGCCATCCTCGGAAATGTTCTTCCGGAGATCATTACCAATGCTCTCGGCGTGGCACTCTACGGCATGTTTATTGCCATTGTGATACCGGCGGCCAGAGACAGCCGGCCTGTACTCTTTGCGGCGGCGGTCTCCATAGCAGTCAGCATGATCCTTCGCTACATACCCCTGTTCGCGGGGATATCCGGCGGTTTTGCCATCATTATCTGCGCGCTGACAGCCTCTGCCCTGGCGGCGGTCCTTTATCCGGTAGAGGAGGAGTCCGTATGAGTATGAGAGTATTTCTGCCATATCTTCTGATCATGGCTGTGGTCACCCATCTGATCCGTACCATTCCTCTGCTCATGATACGGAAGAAGATCAGCAACAGATTTTTTCAGTCTTTCCTTTATTATGTGCCCTACACGGTACTGTCAGCCATGACATTTCCGTCCATCCTCTATGCGACCGGAAGCATGGCAACAGCTGCGGCCGGGCTTGTGGCGGCCCTGATACTGGCTTTCAACCGGCGCAGCCTGATCGAGGTGGCACTGGGGGCCTGCGCGGCAGTCCTGATTGCCTCCCTGATCCTTTGAAAAGCTTAAAAGCCTTTCAATTGGCTGTTGACAGGCACATACAGGATTGTTATAGTAGTAAATCATATAATAAAAAACCTAATATAGTCGATGAACAAAACTAGTAATCTGTTTGGACAGTCATAACAGAGAGCCGGGATGCTGAGAGCCGGTATGACGGGGACAGACGAATGGATTTGGGAGATGCCCGGTGAACGTCCGCTGACTGCGGATCAATAGCCTGTGCCGTTCCCCGCGTTACAGGGGCAGAGTATCGAAGATGACGGAAAAACTGTGATTTTTTCACAGACCGGCAGCTTCCGTATTCGGGAAAGAGAGCCGCACCCTTACCGGGACTTTGCGGCTAAACAGGGTGGTACCGCGGAAAGATTCGTCCCTGACTTCTATCTAGGAAGTCAGGGATTTTTTTATTATCCGGAAGCAGAAGGAAAGCATTTTGGGGAGGTGACATATTGATGATATTGGATGTGATAGTGGAAGA
>CACZQE010000240.1 GCA_902783205.1 uncultured Lachnospiraceae bacterium
CGTGAAATTTGCGGGTCTTATGCTGATTCCGATCGGATTGGCCCTTTTCTTCCAGAGTTATATCAGCCAGGGGAATACTTTCCGGCAGAGTGTTTCCTCCATGGTTGCCGCGGTGATTGGCATGATCCCAGAAGGTTTATATCTGCTGGTGAGTGTGACTCTGGCCCTCGGAGCCATGAAACTGGCCAAGAGGAAGGTCATGCTCCATGATATGAAGAGTATCGAAACGCTGGCCCGCGTTGATGTCCTTTGTGTGGATAAAACCGGAACCATTACGGACAATGCCATGCTGGTGGCAGACACCAATGTGCCGGATCAGATCGGGGAAGCGGAGAAAACCTGCCGATTTGACCTGATCGCCGATTATATCCGGGCGGTGCCGGATCAGAATATCACCATGCAGGCACTGCGGGATTATTTCCCTGCTGCCTCCGGGCGGGAGCCGGAGAAAGCTCTGAAAGTGATGCCATTTTCTTCCAAATATAAGTATTCCTCGGTGAAGTTTTCATCCGGCGTGTATGTGCTGGGAGCTCCGGATATTGTTCTTGGAAGCAATTATGAAGCCTGCCGGCCCCTTGTAGAAGAAAATGCAGGCGCCGGCTACCGGGTCCTTGCCTTTGTCAAGGCGCAGGGGGCAGAAGAGCTTCCGGAGAGAGGGATCAGCAATGAGGATACCGGTATCAGAATGCAGCCGATCCTGTTCATCCTGCTGGAGAACCCGATCCGGGAGAATGCAAAAACAACGTTCGAGTACTTTAAAGCACAGGGAGTAGAAGTGAAAGTGATCTCGGGAGATAACGCGATCACGGTATCCAGAGTGGCAAGAAATGCCGGCGTGCAGGGAGCGGAAGCTTTCATTGATGCCGGTGAGTTGAAGACAGATGAGGATGTTGCCCAGGCTGTAGAGAAGTACACGGTGTTTGGCCGCGTGAAACCGGAGCAAAAGCAGCAGATTGTAAGAGCCCTGCAGAGTCAGGGACATACCGTCGCCATGACCGGAGACGGTGTCAACGATATCCTGGCCATGAAAGACGCGGATTGTTCCATCGCTATGGCAGCCGGGTCCGACGCGGCGGTGCAGGCTTCCCAGGTAGTCCTGCTGGATTCTGATTTTTCCCATATGCCGCAGATCGTGGGCGAGGGAAGGCAGATCATCAACAATATCGAACGATCCGCAACCCTGTTCCTTGTGAAAAACATTTTCTCCATGCTGCTGGCCATATTCTCCATAGCCAGCGTTATGGTCTATCCCCTGAGACCGGCCCAGATTTCCCTGATCTCCGGGTTCAATATCGGTATCCCGGCCTTCTTCCTGGCCATGGAACCGAATGAGCAGAGGATCCAGGGGCGTTTTATCCGCAAGGTCCTTCTTCGGGCTTTGCCTGCGGCGCTGACAGACTTCCTGATCATCGCAGCCCTGGTTGTCTTCGGCAATACCTTTGGCGTGAAACCTGGAGATATCTCTGTGGCGGCAACCGTCCTGCTGGCTATTGTAGGATTTATCATTCTCTACAATATCAGCGCGCCGATGAACCGTTACCGCAGACTGGTAATTTCGGGCTGTATGTTTGGAATGGTGGTATGTGCTCTCGTCCTGCATGACCTTTACGGGATCACCTACGTTTCCGTGAAATGTACCATGCTTTTTGTGATCTTCGCGATCGTGACGGAACCGATGATGCGGTACCTGACCAAACTGGCCATGTGGCTGGACAGCCATTTTGACAAAAGAGAAAACAAAAAACAGGCTTGAGAGGTCAAGCCTGAAAAAGCGGCAGGCATTTCAATCTAATGAAGTGCCTGCCGCATTTTTGTATTTCTATTCTTCTTCTTCCTCCTCCTCTTCGCGCACGTCGGAGAGGGTCAGGGAGGTTAACTGACGGTCGGTCGGATTCGCCTTGCCCGCAAGCCGGTTAGCCTGACGGACGATCGCATTCTCGAAATAATTCCGGACAGCCCGTCCGTTGGCGGAGCTGTTATCTTTGCTATGTTCAAGATAGTATTCTTCAAAGTATTCGGTCACTGCTTTCCTGGCCTTGCCGGTGAGCGTGTATCCGGAGCCTTTGCACATGGAG
>CACZQE010000241.1 GCA_902783205.1 uncultured Lachnospiraceae bacterium
AGCCAAAACATTTGTAATCAATGCAGAACCCAACGGAATCAACATCAACCGGGATGCGGGTTCTACCCATATCGAGCACCTGCAGGCACTGGTGAAGGAAAAGAATCTGGATGCCGGATTTGCATTTGACGGTGACGCGGACCGCTGTATTGCCGTGGACGAGAACGGAGATGTGGTAAACGGAGACCTGATCCTCTATCTATACGGTATCTATCTGAAAGACAGGGGAAAACTGCTCAACAACACCGTTGTCACTACGGTCATGTCAAATTTCGGCCTCTACAAGGCATTTGATGCGGCCGGGATCGACTATGAGAAGACAGCCGTGGGAGACAAGTATGTGTACGAAAACATGATGCAGCACGGACACCGGATCGGCGGCGAGCAGTCGGGCCATATCATTTTCAGCAAATATGCCAGCACCGGTGACGGAATACTGACTGCCATCAAGATCATGGAAGTCATGCTGGAAAAGAAAATGTCCTTAAGCGCCCTGGTAGCTCCGGTAAAGATCTATCCGCAGGTGCTGAAAAATGTGAAAGTTAAGAGTAAACCTGATGCTCAGAATGACCCGGATGTGGTAAAACAGGTGGAGAATGTGGAAAAAGACCTGGGCTCATCCGGCCGTATCCTGGTAAGGGAGAGCGGAACGGAGCCTCTGATCCGTGTCATGGTAGAGGCAGAGACTATGGAAGAATGTGACAGGTACGTTGATTCCGTGATCGAAGTGATAAAGGCAAAAGGACACTGTAAAGAATAGATAAACAAAAACGAAAAAGGGGGGCGTCGAAGCCCCCTTTTTGTGTTTTTATTGAAATATTTCGTGCTCATATTTGGTTCTTTGTGTTTTTGCCGGGATTCTTCATGCTTCTGAGGAAGCCTTCCATCAATCATGATTAAATACTGATTTTTACATGACAGTATAAAAATATCTTCCATCAAATATAGATGTAGTTCATTTTTACATGAATTTTTTTGCCTGTTTCCATCAAACTAAACCTTTTACATATCTATCCATGAAAATGAAAGTGGAGAATATAATCAAATATAACGATGACACGATTTATACATGAAAAATCAGGAAAATGTACCATCATAATATCTAAAGATAAAAGTATACATGACATGCATTCCTGAATGTCCATCAAAAATCAAGAAAAGAATGATTATGATTGAATATGAGGGGTTTTAAATAGTAAAAAAGGCGTCGCAGCTACGATTCGACCATCTTTACAGAATGGGCGAGAACGCTACTGCGACGCCTCTTTGTTTTTTTAAAAAAGAAATCTCAGCTTACGCGATACTGCTCGGGAATATCTTCCTCATCCCACACGATACAGTTAAAACGCTTCTGACAGCCCATCTTGATTCCGAAACCTAAGACGTTGTCCGTGGAGCGGTCCAGGGAAACCTTAATGAAATCAACAGCCTCCTCATGCTTTTCGCCCACAACATACACGTTAAAGTTCTTGGAGTATTCGCCGTTTAATACAGTGAATTCTCCTTTTTCAAGATGTTCGTCTCTCTCGGGTGCAAGTTTTCTTTTTTCCAGAATTGTCATGATGTTACTCCTTTATGTTTTAACTTATGGTGACTAACAGATTAGAATGCTTCTGGCATGGTGATTTCACCGTAGATGGCTGATGTCGCGGCAACAGCCGGTGAAGCCAGATATATATTGACGCCTGCGGGACCCATCCGTCCCAGGAAGTTCCGGTTGTTAGTGGCCAGGACTGTCTCCCCGTCAGTCAGGATTCCGCCTGCTCTTCCACAGCAGAGACCGCATCCCGGCTGTGTTATGATAGCACCTGCTTTTGCCAGGATTTCCATATATCCTGCCTCGATCGCTTCCATGTAAATCTTGCGGCTTGCCGGAGTTACTATGAGCCGGCACTTTGTCTGCTTTCCGTCAAGGATGGCGGCAGCGGCTGCAAGATCCTCAAGACGACCGTTGGTACAGGAACCGATGAAAACCTGATCCAGCCCGGTACCGGCAATTTCGGCCACATCTTTGATATTGTCCACCTGGGAGGGACATGCGCACACAGGCACAAAATCCTCTGCCCGGTATGTCATGGTGCGGCAGTAAATGCTGTCCTCATCGGCATGAATCCAGGAAACATCCTCCATGGATACGCCGGAATAGTCGCAAGTCTTTTCGTCAGGCGAGAAGAGACAGCATTTGGCGCCTGCTTCTACAGCCATATTTGAGATGGTCATGCGGGAAGCCACGCTCATGGCATCCACCGCGGAACCGCTGATCTCCAGAGCCTTGTAGGCAGCGCCGTCAGATTTAAGATCCCCAAGAAGA
>CACZQE010000242.1 GCA_902783205.1 uncultured Lachnospiraceae bacterium
ATAGATCGCGCCCAGAGGGCAGATAAACCGGCAGAAAGTGCGGTAGCAGAACGCGCACGCAAGCCCGATTACCAGCATGATCACCCATTTGCGGGTAAAAAGAATCTTCAGCTGGTAGAAAGAGGTGGCATTCGCCTTGTTCTGCAGCAGTCCGACTGCGCCCTCCAGCGTTCCGGCAGGGCAGATAAACTTGCAGAAGCCGGGATAGGGAATCCCCTGATTGATACCATACCAGACGGGGATAGCGATCGCGAATACCACTAAAAAGACGTATTTCAGATAAGACAGCCGCCTGGTCCAGATGCTCTTCTTTATCTTGGGTACAGGCAGCTTGTGCAGAAGCTCCTGAATCAGGCCCAGCGGACACAGCCAGCCACAGATTGTCCTGCCCAGTACCACACCGAACAGTGCCAGAATTCCCAGCATATACCATGGTGCGGTATGCCCGGAAGCATTCAGCGCATTCTGGAGTGACCCGAGCGGACAGCTCGCGATTGCCCCGGGGCAGGAATAACAGTTAAAGCCGGGAACACAGACGCTTTTGAGAGGTCCGGAGTAAATGTGCCCGTCGATGAAACCCTTCAGATTTGCGTTGTACAGAAGCGCTGCGTAAAGCTGCACCAGACGGCGGGTAAACGACCGGCGGTTTTTTCCTGATCCGGCCCCAGGTTCCGTCTCTATAACTTCTTTTTCCATATCCATCCTCAGTCTCCCCTCATCCCAGTCCGACGCATTCCGTGCAGATTGACGCGCCTTTCGCAAGCACATCTTCCAGTCCGCCGTTTTTAACGCCCAGAATGATCAGTACAATTGCCAGAATCAGAATCACAATCCGCAGAATATACTCTCTGCGCCCGGTTTTCTGTGGTACTGCCTTTGCCACGGATGCCTTTACGTCTATCCCGTTCAGCGCAGCCGGCTTGTCGGCTGTCTCATCCCTGATCCCAAGAATCCATCCCGCGACAGTAAACGCGATCAGCGCAATGATCAGGGGCAGAATGTTCGCAAGTACCGCTCCCACCTTTTCTCTGGTAAAGATGTAGTAAAACAGATCTCCGGAAGCCTGTATGGCTGCCCCGTGAAGATACATCCGGATCGCAGCCGCCGCAAGAACTCCCGCAGCCAGTGCGCAAAGCACGGACTCAATTATCATGTAGACTTTTTTCCTTGTCATCTGTTTCTCCTCATAGATTGTTCCGCTGTGGTAAATTCCTTTCCAAAGCGTCTGAATCATAATGGCGGTTTTTATAATAAAGTCGCCAAAAATCGATTATGGATTGTTCCTTAGAAAAATGATACACCGATCCACTTCTTCAGGCAATTCATATTCACAGCACAATTTGCATTGTTTTCCCGGACTTCTTCTGCCGCAAGGGAAGGCAGCTAATGCCGTACGCCCGGGCGCAATTTTGCCGATGGCGGAATTGACAGCGGAAAGATCCATTTCAAAAATCCCGGGCCCGGACAGCAGAAAGCGCCTCCTCTGCGAGAAGGCGCTCATGATATGACTTAGTCGCCAAAAGTCAATTACGGATTATCAGCAGCATCAGGACTCCGTCTGCCTTTGACAGTTACTCACTCTTTTTCAGCAGGATGTCCACATCACCTGATCCTTCCGTCGTGTGGTATATCGTTTCGTCTTCCTCGTAGCCGTCCGGTACCTCTACAACATGAATATCGTACACAAATCCTGCCGGAACCTCAAAAGTCGCTGTTCCGTTCTCATCTGTTTCCCCATAACGGCAGGATTCTTCATTGCACATCTGAACCGTAACCTCTTCCACCGGCCCTTCTTCATCTGTAATATTGACATGATAGATCGCAATCGCATCTACTCCCGATACCGTTTCCGGTGTGGATTCCTCTCCGGAAAGAAGTTCTTCCAGCCTGCTTTCATACTTTCCGACCGCCGCTCCGACAATCGGTATTCCAAGGATATTGCCTTCCTTGTCCACAAAGATGGAGGTAGGATAACCATCCACCTGCTCGTTTAGCTCCTCCGGCATAATGACATTAGGATAGTTTGTTCCCCACTCTTTCATCATCTCTCCGGCTAACTGACGGGTGGCGTCATCCCAGCCTCTCTCCCATTCCATGCCCACGATTCCGCAGCCCTTCTCCTGCATCTCAGTATGAATCCGGGCCAGCTCTTCCATCTCACCAACACAGTTGGGACACCATGTCCCCCAGCAGTTAATCATGGTAATTTCATTCTGGGAGAACAGTTCTTCACTCGTAACAGTGTTTCCATCCAGATCCGTGGTCGTAAATTCTATTTTTCCGCCCTGCATCTCTTTTGCCTTATCCTCGGGCTCAAAGAATTCTGCTCCCTTCAATACCTCAGGCAGGACCGTTCCCAGATTCTGTATTTCATCCGCATATATCTTTTCGAATCCGGATAAACGCTCCTCGTCTGCCTGCGGCGGAACGAAATAGAATGTGAACCCGTCAGCAGAACCTATCTCCTGTGCCTTATCAAAAACCAGCGCATCTTCACCATATATCTCTTCAAACGTTGCCTTGACGGTATCAAAGTCAACATCTCCCGAAAGAATCACACCGAGGTTATACACCGCGTTCTGTATCGCTGCCCTTTCTTCATCCGTTAATTCCGTAGCATACAGCAGTTTTTCTGCCTCCTCCGCCGGCATTGCCTCGTAGTAAAAAAACATCTCATAGACGTGATGATCATCGTCGATTGAGCCGATCGGATAGGGAATAATAAGGCCTGCCGTCTGGGCCAGTTCCTGTGCCGCCGGAAGGTTGAAGCCTATTTCCCCATATTCAGACACATCCTCCGACGCTACGGCTGTGAAAGACATCATCAGCGCAAGGAATGCCGCTATAATTGTCCCGGTTTTTTTCATTTTTCAACACCTCTTTCCTTTCTATTCATCTCTCAGCTGCTCATCCGGCAATAAATATATGCTGTTTTTGTCCTGATCCATGTCTTTCATCAGTCTCGTTCTACCCTCATCGGTCCGGATCAGGGACTTGGTATGCCTTATTATATACAAAGGTACGATAATAGTACAATAAAAAGGAACCTGAACCCGTTGGCGAGTTGTTGTGAACCATTCTCCCGGATGTCCTCCGGACCGGCCGGTCGCTCCGGAGTATTCCCGTTTCTGCGCAAAAATCCTTCTGTATCATCAATTCATTGTCCTCAAAAAGGATCCGGTATGCTATGTTATTAATTGATTGAAATCACAGTAATTGGGATACTGCCATAA
>CACZQE010000243.1 GCA_902783205.1 uncultured Lachnospiraceae bacterium
AAATAGTTGTACTGATTGGCATTAGCCGGAACTTTAGCAGTAATCTTGAAGTTTACAGTATCACCGATGCTTACATTATCTTCATCTACAGCATCAGGATCTCTCGGGGATGCTGTAGTGGCATCACCAAGAGTATCGCCAGTGATTTCCTTCTTGTCTTCGGTGGTTCCCCACTTGATGTCAATGCCGTTAATATCGTTGACTACTTTTACAACATTAAGAGCCTTAGTATCAATCTTCTCAGGATTGCTTCCATACTTTGCAAGCTCTGTCACATCAACCATTACATAGTAACCAGTAGCCAGATCTGTAAGCGGCTGACCCTTTTTGATCGTGCCGCGGCCATTCGAAGATGTGTCAACAACTGCTGCGACAGCCTGTGCAACATCCTGATCACTCAGCCCTGCCAGGCTATCGATGAATGCCTGTGCAGTTCCTTCCTTGGCAGCATCAGTTGCATCAGCACCCCATGCAGGATTACCAAGCTGTTTAGATCCCGGTTCAGCGAGGGTACCTGTCAAAACCTGAAACACCTTATACTCGTGCGTGTCGGTGTCTTTAACAGAAATAGTGTGCCCTGCCGCAAATGCGGTGACGCTCATCATTGTGAGCACCATTGCCATGGCAATTGCCAAGGCTAAAAGTCTTTTCAACTTTTTCATAAGCTTTCCTTTCTTAATTTTTGTCTGGTTCCGGCAGGACATCCTCCCGTCTCGCCTTATGCTGTCATCTGTATCCTGTGCGGAACCTTCCCCTGGCAGCTGCCTCGTCGTTGTCTCGACAAAGTCTGGGAAGCAGCGGCCTGTTGCGTGGGCACCGGAGTGCCCGGTTGGATTCAAAAATCGGCACCAGTTAATTTGTCGAGATCAGAGGCCGTAATTTAACCTCCTTTCTCCGTGCCTCTTCCTGAAGCCGTACAACAAAGCGGAGTGCGCCGGATGCGCTATGCCGCTGTGTGTATGAAGGAATGTTGTGTGAATCATATCGATCACATCCTTTCTGCAAAGAACGCCGGAATCCGCCTGAGATTCTGCATCGCTTATGTCTCACTGCAGCCGGTCGGATGCCTTAGGGGGTCCCCGATCCGCTTTTCTCAAAATCTGTCTTTTGCGTGTTTACCCTGCCGGATCAGGTCCTTCATTCTTTGTACATATTTGCAGGAATGAACGGTTTTTCGTTCCATTTATAACCATAATGTGCATTATGTATTTATATTACGGCTGAACATGGCTCAATCCTGAATCGAAACGTCCTTTCCTGCGGTTCCGGATTAAAAAACGCGTCTGATTCCGCCTGAAAAGGCAGTTCCCATACTGTTTTTAAGATACTATCACCCTTTTACAATTATTATAAAGACTGTTCCGTCAAAAAGAACGTCAAGAAAGAAAATAAAAATGCTATTTCTTTTGACGTTTTCTGTGGTCCGGTCTGTTTTTTGCAGAGCGCGCGGTTCAGCAGAACGGTGCGGGTCTTTCCCTTGAGGGAGACGGTCGTCCGCCTCGCGGCGAGGGATTCGACTGTGATAAAGGGCAGTTCGCTGACCCGGATCCCCGTGCCCGCCAGTGTCTCCATGATCAGGGCGATCTGGCGGCCGCCCTTCCTGCCCCTGCCGGTTTTCCGCTCCGCGGCGCGGACCAGGTCCCGGTATTCTTCCAGGGAGAGGTCCCTTTCCGTGCTGCGGAAGGCGGCCCGCTGGGTACAAGTGTTGAATATCTGACCGGCGAGTCAGACGACCCGACCTCCGGCAGGATCACAATTATTGAGCGGGAGGAACCGGGCCTTTATTATATTGCGGATTCTTACCACAGGGGAGACGAGCCCTTCCGGAAGCGGCTGCTGGGCTACTGCCGCGGCCTCAGGGAAACACAGGAAGGGGAATAGACGGCTTCCGGACGCGGCTCCCGGGCTACTGCCGCGGCCTTAGGGAAACACAGGAAGGGGAATAAATACTGTTCAAAGAAAGGGGTAACTATTCCCCTGCTTTTATGCAAAAGAGGACTTATCTCCGATCCATGGACACTGGATCAGAGATAAGTCCTCTTTTAATTTCGAATCATGTAGGCATGGTGGCAGGAAAGGGCTATCCGGAATGTCACACCTCAGCAGCATCCTCAGCGTATACATAGTGCTTCGCGGATTCCTCTGAAAGCCCGTATTTTTTCATGAGCTTTTCTACAATCGCCTGATTATCCCCGCCGGCTTCTCTGTATGCTTCTATGAATCCAAGGATTTTTCCTTCTTCTCTTCCTTCTTTTTTTCCTTCTTCTCTTCCTTCTTCCCAGCCCTTATATCTCTCGTTGAGGAGTGTCATTCTCCATTCCATATACTGCCTCCTCCATTCAGAATTCTTTCTTGCAATGATGACCTGCTCCTGGATTCTGTCCGCGAAAGAGCCCTGATTGGAGACACGTCCCTTTTTTTCGCCTGATAAAGGCGAGAGGACAGGAAGAGCCTTTCCGGCGTCAGCTGCCCCCGATATTATTTCGAGAAGTAGAAGTAGCCGGGCCCGTAGGTCTTGCTGTAGAGGGGAGCCTCGACGTACTTGCCGTTCACCTTTCTCAGGGAGACGATGCGGAAGTAGTATTTGTACTGATCCTTCTTGCCGATTTTGAATTTACTGCCGCGGTATTTGGAAATGTTGGCCTTCA
>CACZQE010000244.1 GCA_902783205.1 uncultured Lachnospiraceae bacterium
CTAGTGAAGCAAAAACCTATGCTGCGATGATCAAGTCTCAGCATGCGGGCGAATCGATGTTAGAGATTGAGCAGGCGACGCTTGCAGCATTCCAGGCTAAGGGCTTTATCGGCTGACATATGAATTTAACACTTGAAAGTGATTGTGAATAGTTGCAGTCAAAATAAAGACCAGGTACCGATGCAATCGGTACCTGGTCTTTATTGCTTTCTTACCACAAAATCGTAAGCGTCAAATAGCACCTGCCTTACATACTGGCTCATGATGTGCTATACTTTTCCAAATAGGATTTGCAGGTACATATACGCGGTCTGAAAAACGAACCAAAAGAATGGCCTCATTTTCTGTGGCTATGCTGTCGATCTTCTGAAACCACGACCGATACGCCAGATACCGCTGGCAGTCGGTACCTGGCTTTCCAATTTATCGGAATAGATTCACTTCTCCTCAGGCACATTTTTCCTTCTGATGTCGGATCTGTGCCTTGATCTCGGAAGTCTTTGGCGGGGCCGCGGCATCTTCCGGGTATAGCCGCAGCGCCTTCCGGATCTCCCTCTCTTCGTAGGTCTTGTATTCCACAGACCATGGGAACAGTCGTTCCTCTATCGATCCGGTACGGGTTTGGTTGACAAACTCCGGCATGATTTCCAGTAGATACTTCAGATAGTAATACGGATGTGCCCCGTTCGCCTTTGCTGTCTCTACCAGGCTCAGGATGATCGTAAAGGCTTCTGCGCCATTGGTGGAATAGGAAAACAGGCTGTTGCGCCTGATCGTGGAGACAGGGCGGATCCTACGCTCCACATTCAGGTTGTCAATCGGGATATAGGGGTCGTCAAGGAACTTCAGGAGCTTTTCCTTCTGGTTCCTGGCATAGTTTACCGCCTGGACAAGTTTTGCACTATACTCTGGGTTCCCAACGTCCAAAGAATCGATGAAGTCAAAGAAAGCGTTCACTTTCTTACGGACAGTCTTATCCCGTGCTTCCTTGCGTTCCTGCGCAGAAACCTCTTTCAGTGGTTCATCTGCCGCATAGATTTCGCTGATCAGGAAAAGGGCACGCACTTCCGGAAGGGTGTAAATCTGTTCCTGGCTGCAGCCCGTCACGTCCAGGATGAGCAGGGCATACCAAAAATACCTCCTGCAGTGGGCAAGACACCCGGAGACCGTCACCTCGTCTTCATGTTCAGATGCATATACAGGGTAGGACACGTAACCGTCACTTGTAATGTTCCCTTTGAACTGGTTCCCATAGAAGCTGCGCAGGTGGTCAGTCCCGCGTGTAAGTTCAAAGCAGTAAACAACGATGGGAGGGACTTCCAGCAGCTCGCTGGTTGTATGTGCCCAGATATAGCTGACCGAGCCTGCCCGGCGGCCGTCGTCAATGACGGTCCAGCGCGTCTCATCCACCTGGTTGTAGCTGTACATGCGCACCTGCGCACACAGCATATCGTATACCGGGCGCAGATAGATGTCGCTGAGGTTAAGCGCCCAGTTTGTCATATCCTGCCTGGAAATGGTGACCCCATCCCAGGCGAGGTCCTGGGACTGCCTGTAAAACGGCAGCCCAAGGGCTGCAAGGTCATACATGACCTTTGCACCCATGGAGGCGGAAACGAGGGAGCCCCTGAGGAGCGGGTTCCCGTTAGGGATCCACACGATCTGGTGCTCGGCCCCAACGGCAAGAACCGGACGGTATGTTTCCTTGATGACCACAGGGACTTTGACCACCTCATAGGAACGGGTCACTGACCATTCTTTAATATACCAGTCAAGACCATACAGGCGCTCCAGCTCCTCCGCGTCATAGAGGAATTCCTTAACAACGCGCAAACCTTCAATGTCTTTTTTCCGTTTGCCTTTCGGGCGTTTCCCTGTCCCTGTTTTTCTGCCTTTTCCGCCAGTCCTTTTCCTGCCGTCAATGGTGATGAGCCCACCGGCGCTGGTAAAAGTGTCTGCTTCCTTGTCCTTGTCTTCCTTCTGCCCTTCTTTGTCTTCCATGGGTTCCGCAGCATCTTCCGCGACAGGGTCCTGTGGCTGGGCGCACCTGCCCATGGCAGAAGCAAGCGCGTCCCCCATGTCTTCGGAGCTCCGGCAAAAGCGGTCATGTTTATTGATGTGGAGTTGGTCGGAGAGTTTTTCAATCAGCCTGATCTTGCTGGCGAGGTCACGCTTCACCCCTTCCAGTTCGTCCTTCATCTGGCCATACTGGAGGGTCATTTCCTTATATATCCTTTCCTGTTCCTCGAAGGAAGAAAAAAGGTCAGAATACTCTCCGGCGATCATAATGACCGTGCTGATGAGTTCTTCACGTGACATCTCCTTTGCCGATTCGCAAAGCCTGACCATCCTGTCCACCATTTTGCATGTCCCTCCGGCTTATTCTACAACATCTATGGAGTCAACGCAGGCCGAAAGCTGCCTGCGGATTTTAGAAAGCTGTGCGGCATATTGGCTGTTCTGCCGCTCCAACGTGCGGATCTGCTCTTCCTTCTGCGCCAGGGAAAGCCTGAGTTCACGTATTGTCTGGTCTTTGACCTGTGCAGCAGCTGGCGCCATTCCAGGATCATCCGGCAGGGAAGCGGCGGCTTGATCCGGATCCTTTGGTGCTTCTTTCCCAGGGCGCCGCCCTCTTTTCCCCGTAGGGACAACCTCCCCGGTTTCCGGATCAATCTTTCCGATGACACGCCGTTTGGAGCGCGACTGCTTTTTCACCGGGTCCCAAAAATACTCTGAGGAATAAACATATGTTGTATCCGTATCCGCATGGTACTGTTTGATAATGGCCATTTCCGCACCTCGTTACATCTTTTAAATTATTATATCACATACTAAGTTACATGTCAATAGGGTATGTGATATTTTTTTAAAAAATTTGTCACACACCCCGTTGACCGGCCCTTATAGTATAACAGGAAATGGCCGGTATTTCTCAGAAACATTATTTATTTGTCAAGGTTCAAGTTTGGGGAAGACTTCATGAATGGTTCCTTCCACGGTAAAGCCTTCCATCAGGCGCCTGAACTGTTCCGGTGTAAGCTGCTTTGCCTCGTCTGCAGTTCTGGGCCATTGGAAATGATTGCCAGGAGCCAGCCTTTTTGTAAGAACCACATAACCATCACCTTCAAATATTAAACAACGGCACCGGTCTGTCCGCGTCCCGCGGAAGAGAAAGAGAGTCCCTTTCTCCAACGTATTCAATCCATAATTCAGTCGGATGTATGTGGACAGGCCGTCAATCCCCTTCCGCAGGTCAACACGGCTGCAGCATATGATGACTTTGCTGAATCCGATGCCATCCCTAAGCATGGGAAACCACCTTCATGACCGTTTCCAGGGTTCTGGCCTGGATATTTCCGC
>CACZQE010000245.1 GCA_902783205.1 uncultured Lachnospiraceae bacterium
CATAAAATGGAAGAAGTTGAAGCCTCTTCCTTCCTTTCTCCTTTGTATCATCTCCCGGGCCAGCTTGTCGTACTCTTCGAAAATCTGCGGAAGATGCTCTTCCCGGATACCGTAGACGGCATTCTCATCGCCTACTACAGGCTCCATGGAAATCTGTTCAAAGCCCATATCCGCCAGATGAAGCACATCCTCTGAAAAATCAAGGTTCCTGTTGGTAAATGTGCCTCTGACATAATAGCGCTGCTGCTTTCTGGACCGGGCAAAACGCTGGAACTTGGGCATGATCAGGTCATAGCTGGGCTTGCCGTTCCTGGTGGGCCGCATGGCATCATGGACCTCTTTGCGGCCGTCAATGCTCATGACCACGTTGTCCATCTCCCGGTTGGCAAAATCCATCATATCATCGTCCAGGATCAGTCCGTTGGTGGTAAAGGTGAAACGGAAATGCTTACCGGACTCCTTTTCCCTCTCGCGGCCATAGCGGACGATTTCCTTAACCGTATCAAAGTTCATGGTAGGCTCGCCGCCGAAGAAGTCGACTTCCAGATTGCGCCTGTTTCCGGAGCTTTCAATCAGAAAATCCAGCGCCTGCCTGCCGACCTCGGGGCTCATCATGGCCCGGTGACCCTTATACTCGCCTTCCTCAGCAAAGCAGTAGCGGCAGGCAAGATTACAGTCGTGGGCGATGTGGAGACAGAGGGCCTTGACCACTGTCTTACGGTTCTTTATTTCTTTTATGTAATCTTCGTAAATATCTTCTGTAAACAGGAGACCCTCATCCACGAGTTCCTTAACCTGAGCGTAGGAATCTTCGATCTCGGAAAGGGGATAGACGAGTCTGTCCCGGATCTCCTCTAATGTATGGTCTTCATAGAGAGCTATCACATCGTAGGTCACATCATCTACTACATGAACAGCTCCGCTGCAAACATCCATAACAATGTTATATCCATTGTTCTTGTACTGGTGAACCACAATAACCTCCTGACAGCTACTTATCCACAATAATTAAGGTGAACAGATCATATCTGTTCACCTTATGTAAGTATTTTCTTCCGGGATGCCCTACACCCCGTACTGTCAAACTATTTAGTGCTCTCGCAGGTCTGATTGCCGACGGTACAGGAAGTCTTGCATGCGGACTGACAGGATGTCTGGCACTCGCCGCATCCGCCCTTCTTCATGGTGTTCACATATGTCTTTTTGCCTGTAAGGGTCTTAACTCTTTTCATAGGGAACCTCCTTAGTTCATAATCTAAACTATCATAACATAAAGATGAGAAGATTGCAATGTCTCTTACTCTTCTTCCTCTGCTCCTGTCTTGTCCAGATTAGGCTTCTCAACTGCAGCGATGGCGTCTTTCTGCATGGGGATCCTGCAGTTTCTGTTGTTACCGAACTCAACGATGACTGTGTTGTCCATAATGTCTATGATCACACCGTAAAATCCGCTTGTGGTAAGTACAGAATCGCCGGGACGCATGCTTTTGTGGAGCTCTTCTTGAGCTGCCTGCTGCTTTCTCTGGGGACGGATGGTCATGAAATAGAGCATTCCGCCGATCACTGCCACGTATAAAAGGATCATCATCATGCCGTTGCCGGCTGCTAATAAAGTCATCTTAAATTACCTCCATTGGATTATCTTTTGAATCTTTCCAGTGTTTCTTTCTTAAATGCCTGATAGCAGCGGGCTTCGATTGCCTCCCGGATCTGCTCCATCAGGTGGTTATAATAATAAAGATTATGAAGAACGCATAGGCGCATGCCCAGCATTTCCTTAGCCTTCAGAAGATGGCGGATATAGGCTCTGCTGTATGACCTGCAGGCCGGACATCCGCAGCCCTCCTCAATGGGCCTGTCGTCCATTTCGTACTTCTTGTTGAACATGTTCATCTTACCGTATCTGGTGTAGACATGTCCGTGTCTTCCGTTACGGGAAGGATAGACACAGTCAAAGAAGTCCACGCCCCTGTCCACGGCCTCGATGATGTTGGCCGGAGTCCCCACACCCATCAGGTATACGGGCCTGTCATCCGGCAGCCAGGGAACAACCTCATCCAGAATGTGGTACATTTCCTCGTGGCTTTCTCCTACGGCCAGACCGCCCACGGCGTAACCCGGAAGGTCCAGTTCGCGTATCACTTTGGCATGCTCGATACGGATCTCCGGTACAATACCGCCCTGGTTGATGCCGAAAAGCAGCTGCCGGGGATTAACCGTATCAGGGAGGGCATTGAGCTCATCAAGCTTGTCCCTGCACCGTATCAGCCATCTTGTAGTCCTCTGTACAGACTGCTCAATATAAGAGCGCTCGGCCTTACTGGGCGGACACTCGTCAAATGCCATGGCGATGGTCGATCCCAGATTGGACTGGATCTGTATACTCTCCTCAGGCCCCATGAAAATGTGCCGGCCGTCTATGTGGGACTGGAAATAAACCCCCTCTTCCTTGATCCGTCTTAAGCCCGCCAGGGAAAAAACCTGGAAGCCTCCGGAATCAGTCAGGATAGGACGGTCCCAGTGCATAAAGCGGTGGAGTCCGCCGAAGCGTCTGATCAGCTCGTCCCCGGTCCGGACATGGAGATGGTAGGTATTGGAAAGCTGTACCTGGGTCCCGATTTCTTTCAGATCATCGGTACTGACAGCTCCCTTGATGGCTCCCACCGTGCCCACGTTCATGAAGACCGGCGTCTCGATGGTCCCGTGGACCGTCTGAAAGCGGCCCCGTCTGGCTCTTCCGTCCTTTGCAACTAATGTGTACATAAGAACTCCTTCTTGCTATGTCCGTTTTCACGTAAATTTAATTCTAGCATAAAGTTCTTACGGAATCAATCTTTAAGTGTTTCTTTCTCTCAGAAAACGGCAGTAATTCTCCACGTTTTCCATGCGTGCGCTCATACTCCTCAGCAAATGATCGGCAATCACGCAGGCGGCCATGGATTCCACTACCACCACGGCTCTCGGAACGATGACCGGGTCATGTCTGCCCCGGATCTCGATTTCTTTCTCCCGGCCGTCCCGGCTGACTGTCTCCTGCTTTCTCGCGATGGAGGGTGTCGGCTTAAAGGCTGCCCTGAAAAAGACGGACGAACCGTCACTGATGCCTCCGAGGATTCCGCCCGCATGATTGGTCTTCTTGACCACCCGGCCTTCTTCCAGGGCAAATGCGTCATTATTTTCCGATCCGCTGCTTAAAGCGGCGGAAAAACCGTCACCGATTTCAAATCCCTTGACGGCGCCGATGGAGCAGACTGCTTTGGCCAGATCTGCGGACAGCTTGTCAAAGACAGGCTCTCCCAGCCC
>CACZQE010000246.1 GCA_902783205.1 uncultured Lachnospiraceae bacterium
CTGTACTCCTCCGATTCACACATGGGTGCCCACTGGAAAGGAGTAAAGGGCTTTGGCACAAAGAATGAGCAGCTGGCACTGACACTGACTCTGCCGTGCCGGTACTGAGAATCCAGTTTATAATAATGCATGGCGATCTTTTCACATAAGGCCGCTATGCCCCGCATATCCTCTTCCGTCTCCGTAGGCAGACCCATCATGAAATAGAGCTTTACTTTATTCCAGCCGCCTTTGAAGGCCTCCTCGGCTCCGTGCAGAATCTCATCTTCCGTCAGCCCCTTGTTGATCACATCCCGCATTCTCTGGGTCCCGGCTTCCGGGGCAAATGTCAGACTGCTCTTACGGACATCCTGAACCTTGCTCATAACATCAAGGGAAAATGCGTCAATCCTGAGGGAAGGCAATGCAATATTGACATGCCTGGAACCGTAGTTTTCGATCAGGTAATCACAAAGGTCAGGAAGACGGCTGTAATCACTGGAGCTTAAGGAACTCAGAGATATCTCGTCATTTCCTGTCGCCTCCATAGCCTTCTCAGCCACGGAAGTCAGCATTTCAAGGCTTCTCTCTCTTAAAGGCCGGTAAATCATGCCTGCCTGGCAGAAGCGGCAGCCCCGGATACATCCTCTCTGTATCTCCAGAACGGTCCTGTCCTGAGTTACCTTTATATAGGGAACCAGCTGCTTTTCCGGATAAAATGTGTCAGACAGGTCCATCTGTACCTGCTTGAGAATCCTTTCCGGCACTCCTTCCTCCAAAGGAGTAAAAGCTTTTATGGTACCATCTTCATGATAAGCCACTTCATAGAGGGAGGGAACATAAATTCCCGGGATTTCTCTTGCGGCACGGATAAGAAAGTCTCTCCTGCTGCCCCCGGCCGCCTTATGCTCTTTATAGAGATCGATCAGGTCATAGTAAACCGTCTCCCCTTCGCCTATGTAAAACATATCAAAGAAATCAGCAATAGGCTCGGGATTATAGGTACAGGGACCTCCCCCGATCACAATGGGAGCGTCCTCCCGGCGGTCTCTGGCGTAAATACCGATTCCCGCCAGATCAAGGATCTGCAGGATGTTGGTATAACACATTTCATATTGAATGGTAATAGCCAGGAAATCAAAGAGAAAAACCGGATCCTGGCTCTCCAGGGCAAACAGGGGAATCCGGTCCAGCCGCATTACCTGATCAAGGTCTGTCCAGGGTGAAAAGACTCTCTCACACCAGACATCCTCCCGCCGGTTCATCATCTCATAAATGATCTGCATCCCCAGATGGGACATACCGATCTCATAGACATCCGGAAAACACATGGCAAAACGGACCTTCCCCTCCGGATCCTTCATGACGGCATTTACTTCGTGGCCGATATAGCGGACCGGCTTTTCAATGGAGAGAAGGACCTCATCAGTTAAAGCCAGGCAGTCTTTATCCCGGTCGTCATTATTCACTTTTTCAAATATATCAATCTGTCTGTTCTGCAAGGTTATACCGGAAACTCCTTTATAAATAATGTGTATAATAATACCATTTCAAACTGGCATCAGTAAAATATGATACCACAGGAAACCCTCCTTTTCAATCAAAAGAAACATTCGGATATCATTTCTAAAGCAAATTGTGTGTGACCATTTTGTGACATTTCATATGATATGTTGTATCCGTCAAACAAAGAAAAAAACACCATTACAAAATAATGAAATTAAGGAGGAAACAAATGATGTATTTAGCACAGACAACTGGTGGAGTAATCGCAGTAATTTTAGTTTTAGCAGCAGGCTGGAGAATTCTTGAAAAGGCCGGAAAACCCGGCTGGCACATACTGGTACCCTTTTTAGATGCTTATGACCTGTGTGATATCTGCTGGAAGGGAGGCTACGGGATTTTACTGATGATCCTGCCCATTGCCGTTACGGTTCTGGCATCTTATGTGGGCAACAGTCTGGTACTGGCATTCCCCATGCTGATTATTGCACTTATGCACTTAACCCTTGCTTATAAACTTTCAAAATCATTTGGCAAAGGTTTCTTCATGACACTGCTTCTCTTATTCATCCCTGTTCTTGGATTGCTGATCCTCGGATTCGGCAGCAGCGAATATATCGGCAAGGAATATCACGGTAAGATCATCAACGGATGTGCCGCTTAAAAGAGGCATTTTAGTGAAAAATCAAATGTAAGAATACCAAAAAACAGGAAGGTATCCGGCCGAAGGATACCTTCCTTTTCTATGCTTATTCAAAAATCCATACTGTTTCCTGGTAGGGACTCCTCTCAAAAGACGACAGAAATGTGTCTTTTTTTAATAACTCCTTAAACTCACCTTTCTTCTTCTCAAACCTTCCCCCGAACAGAATCCCGTCGAAACTCAACAGTTTTTTGTTTTCGTCAACCGTCCACTTATCAAAACTCAGGACCACCTTTTCATCCGGCACGGTTTTATATGGATAAATCATCAGGTTAGTATAGTAGGAATCCTCAAATTCTATAAGTGAATAAGACTTCTGAATATGGGAGATCAGACCGGCAGGCCATTTTTCATCCGGTACCATGTTCAGATATACCCTGAGAGTTGTATCCGCAGTAGAGATCTCTGCATCCGGATATTCATTGCGGATCCGGGACAGAAGCCTGCTTTCGTAATCATCCATTGCATTTTTCAGTCCGAAATGACTTTCATCATTGTATCCATTATCCCGGTAGCAGAAATAATCACAATTCAGATCTATCGGAGTTGTGGGACTAATAATGAGTTCCCGCAGAAGTCTGATGGTCCATTTCCTTTCGGAATCTCCTGAAAAGGGTTCATTAAGCTCGGAACAGACCAGCTGCCCGTTAAAAGTTTCTTTTTCGATTTCAGCCATTGCCAGCGGAATATATCCGATATGAATGAATACTCTTTCCCTTTCAAGATTATTCTTTTCCATATAAGATTCTATTTCTTTACAGTAGTAAGATGAGAGACTGATCTGAAGTCCTTCTCCATCCTCCGGAATATCGATGGTCATATCATCGCCAAGGACCAGATTTCTGTCCCAGAGTCGCGCACCTGTCGAATACTTACCGGAAATCAGGCTCTTGATTATATCAACGCTAAGATGGCTGCCGTCAGTCCTGACACAAATGTTCCCATAAGCCGTAGTTCCCAGGGCGTAAGGAGTTTCAAGGGCATCCAGCCTCTGGGCAAGAAGGTGGAGCATGAGATCCATCTCTTCCTGCACCAGTTTTCTCTGTGGAGTAAACTGTATCACATATGCATTTTCTCCCGTATCTTCAAAAGAGCACTGGTTTTCCCCTATCCTTGTATCCGGCTCCGGCCTGATCCAGCTGATTTTCCTTTTTATTACATAATTAAAAGGACCGGATAATCTCCTGTGAGTCATGTTATAGGCAAAAAGGTCCTCATGCCCGTAAATAGAAGAATGTTCATTATAATAGTAATAAAAGACAGAGGGGTCTTCCCGGTCCGGCGTAAGAACCAGATCCACAGGTTCGACAGCGTTCGTTTCATAAGAATCTGGAGAAATCTCACCAAGGCGCAGTTCCATGCCCTCTGCAAGCTTTTCCCGGATCAGTGCGGCAGCATCTCCGTTCACGGTAAAACGCATAAAGCGATTATTGTAAACCCTGAAATCCGCCACAACTTCTTCGTCGGATCCGTCTTCTTCCCGACTGATTTTATCTAATGCATTTTCAACAAATGTACTCTCTTCTGAGATTATTCTTTTATCAGTCTTA
>CACZQE010000247.1 GCA_902783205.1 uncultured Lachnospiraceae bacterium
CAGCTATCAGCAGATCCGGATTTTTATCGATCTCCCTGGCGATTATGGCCTTCTGCTGATTACCACCGGACATGGATCTGGCAATTGTGGGAGCTCCCTGTCCTGATCTTATATCATACTGTTTAATAAGTTTTTCTGCGTACTTATTGATCTCAGCTTTCTTTAAAAAGCCCATATTGGAAAACTCAGGTTCAAAGTATCTCTGAAGTACCAGGTTATAGGCCAGTGAATAATCCATGACCAGTCCGTGTTTATGTCTGTCCTCAGGGATATGGCTCATTCCATGTGTTGAGCGCTCTCTGATGGAGGCATGGGTAATATCCCTGCCTGAGAGTGTGATCTTGCCCGTAGTGCAGTTCTCAAGTCCGGACAGGCCGTAAACAAGCTCTGTCTGGCCGTTTCCATCGATACCTGCTATGCAGACGATCTCTCCTGCCCTTACATCAAAGGTCACGTTCTTGACGGCATTATTATGGTGGAGCTTACTGGGTACAGTCATATTCTCCACATGAAGAATGACTTCACCGGGCTCCTTGTCCTCCTTGGTGGCCACCAGCTGTACGTCACGGCCTACCATCATTCGGCTGAGTTCGTCCTGGTTGGTGTCAGCGATATTTACAGTTCCTATGTATTTGCCTCTTCGAAGAACCGAACATCTGTCAGCAACCGACATGATCTCCGCAAGCTTATGGGAAATGAACAGAATGGACTTGCCCTCTTTTGCAAGATTCTTCATGATCTCCATAAGTTCGTCGATCTCAGCGGGTGTAAGAACAGCCGTGGGCTCGTCGAAAATAAGGATCTCATTGTCTCTGTAGAGCATCTTGAGGATCTCTGTCCTCTGCTGCATGCCTACAGTGATGTCCTCAATCTTGGCATCCGGGTCTACCTTCAGACCATATTTGTCTGATAGCTCCATTACTTTCTTTCTTGACTCCTCCTTTTGAAGGAAGCCATGACTTACGGTCTCGTCGCCCAGAATGATATTGTCCAGTACTGAAAAGCACTGAACCAGCTTAAAGTGCTGATGCACCATTCCTATGCCGAGATCATTGGCATCATTCGGGTTGTTGATCTTGACCTCGACACCATCTTTCTTGATGATGCCCTCCTCTGCCTGATAGAGACCGAAAAGCACACTCATAAGTGTGGACTTGCCGGCTCCGTTTTCACCAAGAAGTGCATGAATCTCACCCTTTTTCAACTGAATCGTAACGTTGTCATTGGCGATGATCCCCGGGAACCTCTTGGTAATGTTCAGCATCTCAATAGCATATTCGCTGCCACCTGCCACGTTAGTATCCTCCATACCTTCTTAAAATTTAACCCTCTAATTTCAGAAAAAGGCCGGAAGACTATGAATCCGCCGGCCCTTATTGACTTTAAACGTCTAAATATTATTTGATATTGCCCTGGAAGTTAACCTTAGCTGTTGATGCTGAAGGCTGCTCTGCAGATGTATCGTTGGATACTGTGATCTTGCCGCTTGCCATATCAGCTACCAGTGCGTGGTAATCATCAACTGTAAAGCCATCTGTCCATACAGTTGTATCCTCAGGAAGTCCTACATAGTTGAGGGACATGTCATCACCTGATACAAGACCAAGATTCTGGATCTGTCCTGCGTAAGAATCCCACTGTCCATCTCTGATGGCTGAAAGCAGGGTCTTAACTGTAGCCTGAAGGCCCTTCATAGCTGATGTGATGGTCATGCCTGCGCCATACTGTCCGTCGATTGTGCCTGCCTGGTCAACGTCAACACCGATAACCTTGCCGCCCGTTTTGCTTGCAGCCTCAGCAGCCGATCTGAAGATACCGCCGCCGCATGCGAACACGATCTCGGTTCCGCCCTGGTACCATGTATCCATTGCAGCCGTTATATCGGAATCACCGTAGAACTGGTTGCCGTATGCGTAATTGACTTCAACAGTTGCTCCCGTCTCTGCAGCAGCTGCGTCAGCACCCTGAACGAATCCGTAACCGTAACGGATAACCGCGGGAACTGCCATTCCGCCGAGGAAACCAAGCTTTGTGTATCCCATCTTGACTGCAGCATATCCTGCCATGTAACCGGGAAGTTCTTCCTGGTATACTGCCGAGAATACGTTGTCAAATGTCTTATTGTTAAAATCGGAGCCGTCACCCTCAAGGTCATACTCGGAAACGTCAAGCGCCACGAACTTAACATCGGGATATGTCTCTGCTGTTTCCTTGATGGCTCCCGCAAATGCATAACCGGGCATTACAACGACGTTATATCCGTCTGCGATAGCCTTATCGATCATGGCAACTCTTTCAGCATCCGAATCTCCTTCGGGCTTGTAGTAGGTAAAATCAACGCCATTCGCATCTCCGAAAGCCTTACATGCTTCGTAAGTTGACTGGTTGAATGACTGGTCGGTGATATCACCGTAGTCTGTTATCATCGCTACCTTCATGTCAGCGGATGCTCCGCCGGCAGCACCTGCGCCACCGCAACCTACAAGCGATGCCGTAACGGCAACTGCTGCAAATAACGCCAATAATCTCTTTTTCATAATCATCCCTCCATGATATGTTTATTGATGGTTACCATCTTGCTTATTATATCTCATTTGAAGGTAAAAGTCACTCTTCGGCCACCGTCTCTTCCGGTGCAGCCGCTACGCCCGAGCTGCCCACGACGTAGTTGCCGTTTGCGTCTTTTTCCATCTTGTAACGGTTGTCAAATGTCCTCATGACATCGGCTATCTCGATGTCGGCATATATCCCGGTCATGGCAAGATCGATTATCGTGTTGGTGGAAAAGCACAGTACCATCGGCCTGAATATATCCTTCTTGTTTTCCGCGATAACAAGGGCTTTTTCGCCTGTGGACAGTTCCACTCCCACACCTTCCTTAAGAAGGTTAATACTTCCGATAAGAGCATCTACGGCAGCAGGATCAAAGTATTCGGGATTATTCTTCATCACCTTGATCTGCGCGAATTCCGACTGCGGTTCGCCGGCGCTGTTTATCGCCGTCATACGGTCGTATTCTTCGGCAACGCACAATACCTTGGCACCGATCACCATCTTGGTGCTCTTATCCACTTCCTCGCCTTTGTAATATGCATCAAGTCTCTTGTACGTCTGCAGTACAACACGCTTTATGTTCGGAGTGGAAGCAAATGCCGCCTCGATAAGTGAGATACCTTCAAATTCCGCGGCCTTTAATTCACGCGTCTCATCCTCTGTGATATCATCTTTGACAAGAAGCTGCGGGTCCGCATTGAGCTTCCCGATATCGTGCAGTATCGCACACACGACCACCTCTGTCATCTCGTCCTTGCGAAGGTTCATCTTGTTGCTTATCATAGCGCAAAGGATCGCAACGTTAAGTGAATGCTTGTATACGAAGTCTTCCTTGCTTCGAAGGTTTTGCAGGAAATTGATCTTATGATCAAGCCTTCCGTACGCCCTGACGATATCCTCCGCCAGGGAGTATATCCTGTTGTTCTTGCCGCGCTCTAAGATGGCGCGAAGCTCTTCTTCCACGGAGAACACGGTCACCATCTGGAACTTCTCGAACTCAACATCCTCCTCCGTCTGCGGCGGGAGCGGCTCTGCGGGCTCGAGTATATATATGCCGATCAGTTTGAAATTGTGCAC
>CACZQE010000248.1 GCA_902783205.1 uncultured Lachnospiraceae bacterium
CCCAGTGAGTCTGCTGTAATCGGCGCAGATATCTCCATCAAGAGCGGCGATGTATACCTGGGATTTGTAGACCGTTTCAGCGGCACCCTGATCCTTACAGGACGCATTTCAGCGGTTGAGTCTGCAGTACAGGCAGTAATCCACTATTTCCAGACAGAGCTTGGCTATGCAACCTGTCCGGTTACAAAGAAGTAGTATGACTGTCTGTGCATGAGGGACATGCATAAAAACAGATAAGATAAAAAGTTGAGGGCACAGTCTGCGTATTGCATGTGGGCTGTGCCCTTATTACATCATTTTTAATCCGGCGCAAGAAGGAGTATACTATGGCGGCCATCAGTAATGACTGGGCGGATGCCCTGAAAGAGGAATACGGCAAACCCTACTATAAGGAGCTTTATATCAGGCTGCTCAGGGAATATAAGGAGTATGAGATATATCCTCCGTCGGAGGATATATTCAACGCCTTTCACATGACGCCCCTTAACAAGGTCCGGGTAGTGATCCTAGGACAGGATCCCTATCATAATACCGGACAGGCGCACGGACTCTGCTTTTCCGTGAGGAAGGACGTGGAGATCCCGCCCTCCCTGGTTAACATTTACAAGGAACTGCATGAAGATCTGGGCTGTTATATTCCCAATCACGGATGCCTGGAAAAATGGGCCCGCCAGGGAGTGCTTCTTTTAAACACGGTTCTGACGGTGCGGGCTCACAGGGCCAATTCCCATCGCGGCATCGGCTGGGAGGAATTCACTGACGCGGCAATCCGCATACTTGACAGGGAAGACCGGCCGATGGTATTTATGCTGTGGGGCGGGCCGGCAAGAAGAAAAAAAGAGATGCTGCATAATAAAAAGCATCTGATCCTGGAGACATCCCATCCGAGCCCGCTGTCTGTCTACAGAGGATTTGCGGGCTGCCGGCATTTCAGCCAGGCCAATGAATATCTTGAGTTTTACGGAGAAGAACCGATTGACTGGCAGATAGAGAATATATAAGACAGGCTGCCGGAAGTAATCCGCAGAAAAGAAGGAGGACTTATGAAAGCTTTATTCATCTGTTACCCGAAGTGCACGACCTGTAAAAAGGCTGAGAAATGGCTTAATGAGAAGGGCGTGACATTTGACAAAAGAGACATTTCCACCGATAATCCCACTGTCGCTGAGTTATCAGACTGGCATCAGAAGAGCGGCCTTCCCTTAAAGCGCTTTTTCAATACAAGCGGTCAGGTTTACCGGAACAATGGAATCAAGGATAAGCTTCCGGGAATGAGCGATCAGGACCAGTATGAACTTCTTGCCACAGACGGCATGCTTGTGAAGCGGCCCATCCTGGTCTGTGGTGACAGGGTCCTGGTGGGATTTAAAGAAAAAGAATATGAAGAATTGTTCTCATAAGAAAAAACAGAAAGGATTGAGACCATGACTAAAATAGATATTATTTCCGGCTTTCTCGGAGCCGGAAAGACAACACTGATCAAAAAGCTGCTGGAGGAAGCCTTCGCGGGCCAGAAGATCGTTCTGATCGAGAATGAATTCGGAGAGATCGGAATTGACGGCGGATTCCTTAAGGAAGCCGGGATTGTGATCAACGAGATGAATTCAGGCTGCATCTGCTGTTCTCTGGTCGGGGATTTTAACGAGGCCCTCCGTCAGGTACTTTCCCAGTATACACCGGACAGAATCATTATCGAACCCTCCGGCGTCGGGAAACTGTCAGACGTGATCAAGGCCGTACAGAATGTGATCGACGAAGAAAATGTGGTGCTGAGCAGTCACATCACGGTGGCGGATGCCCAGCGGGCCAGAATGTATATTAAAAACTTTGGAGAATTCTATAAGAATCAGGTAGAGTATGCCAATGCGGTCATCCTGAGCAGGACCCAGTACCTTTCCGATGAAAAACTGGAAAAGACAGTAAATCTGCTGCGGGAAATCAACGAGAACGCGCCGATCATCACCACTCCCTGGGATGAGATCAGCGGGCAGAGGATCGTTGAGATCATGGAGGGAAGAGATGATTTCGTACAGGCTCTCCTTGATGCGGCAGCTGCATTGCCGGATGAGCATGAGCATCACCACCATGAGCATGAACACGAGCATCACCACCATGAGCATGAGCATAACCACGATCACGAGCATGACCACGAGCATGAGCATCATCACGATCATGACCATCATCACCACCATCATCATGATCATGAAGGCCACCATCATGCCGATGAGATTTTTGACAGCTGGGGAAGAGAGACAACGAAGAAATACAGCAGAGAGAGAATGGAAGAAATCCTGGCAGCTCTTGCCGATGGAGATTCCACGGAGTACGGTATTGTTCTCCGGGCCAAGGGAATCGTCCCGGATGAAAGCGGAAAGTGGCTGCACTTTGATCTGGTTCCGGGAGAGACACAGGTCCG
>CACZQE010000249.1 GCA_902783205.1 uncultured Lachnospiraceae bacterium
GATCATGTCCGGCAGCTGGACTGCCTTCAGTCCTATTTATGACAAAAAGGTGGAGGAGGCGGAGATAAGGATCGACGCCCCCAAAAGAGGAAAACTGGGATCCACCTTCGTGAAGTGCCAGGAAGTATACATAATTACAAAAGGACCCAAATATATTTACCGCATGATGGGATATGAAGAGCCGGAAGATGTGGAAGCGGAGGTGGTGGATGAAATTATCACCAAAAACAACAGCTTCTTCCAGGTCTACAAAGTTAAGAGGATCAGGAATGTCGGTTACAGCAAAAAAACAAGCGGATAAAGAGAATAGAAGAAGAAAGCGGAAGCATGATGCCTGGCGGCGGAAGAGGGCCGAGTTTTTCTATGGACTTCTCGGCGCTGTGCTGCTCGCCGCATCCATCTTTTTCACCTGGCGCTATGTCAACGGCAGGGGTATGTTTGAAGGAACCCTGATCCGCACGGCCGAGCTGGAGACCAGCAAGATCGGCGGAACCTGGTGTACCGTTAAGAGGAACAACTATGACGGAGTCCCCCTATACGAAAGTCCCGGGGACACCTACACTACCTTCCTCCTGCCCGAAGGCAAATATTGCCGGGGACTGGAGAAAACAGAGGTTGACGGCAAAGCATGGATAAAGGTATCATATTGTGGGATGAGCGGATGGCTCCCCGGCGCTGATGTAAATAAGATTACAGATAAAGATGTTTACATCCGGGAGGGAGACACCTTCTTCAACAATGCCGAGACCACCAGAGGAATCAGCATGTATGAGAAGCCGGATCCAAGTTCAAAGGTCCTGCGCAATGATATCCTCTACGGTGAGGAGTTCGTGGTAAAATCCTTTGAAAACGGATGGGCTGAAGTTGAGTCGGAAGAATCCCGCGAGACCGGCTATATCAATATGTTTTTTGCCGGCAGCTACGGGACCCGGACCTGGAAGGTGGAGACTCTGAGCCGGGCAAGGCAGATCAACTTCCGCCAGGAGCCTGACAGGGATTCCAGGATGATCGCCAAGATCCCTGAAGAAGAGGTTTTGACAATTGAGGAATTCAATCATGGCTGGGGACTGACTGAATATGACGGACAGACCGGATGGGTCATGCTCCACTATCTGACCCCGGTCAAAGAATAAGCATAAAGAGAACATGGAGGGAATTATGGATATTGTTTGTCTTGATATGGAAGGCGTACTTGTACCGGAGATTTGGATCGCATTTTCCGAAGCAAGCGGGATACCGGAGCTTCGCAGGACCACCAGAGACGAGCCGGATTACGACAAGCTCATGAACTGGCGGCTGGGCATCCTTAAGGAGCACGGTCTGGGACTGAAGGAGATTCAGGAAACCATCGCGACCATCGATCCTCTGCCCGGTGCCAGAGAGTTCCTTGACAAGCTGCGGGCGCGGACCCAGGTGATCGTCATCAGCGACACCTTCACCCAGTTCGCCAAGCCGCTTATGGAGAAACTGGGCTGGCCCACACTTTTCTGCAACAGCCTTGAAGTTGCGGAAGACGGAGAGATCACCGGATTCAAAATGCGTATTGAGAACTCCAAGCTTTCCACAGTTAAAGCACTCCAATCCATCGGTTTCAATACAATAGCAGCCGGCGACAGCTACAATGACCTGGCAATGATCCAGGCCGGAAAGACAGGTTTTCTTTTCCGGTCTACCGAGCAGATCATGAAGGATTATCCGGATATACCGGCATTTGAGACATTTGACGAGTTTTATGATGCCATCGAGGCGGTACTGGAATAGGAGGAGTTCCCCGTGAAGCATGACGTAATCTGGAAACTGGAGACCAATCTGGATGACTGTACCGGTGAAAATCTGGGCTACGTCATGGACCTGCTGCTGGAAAGCGGCGCGCGGGATGTCTTCTACACCCCCATTTATATGAAAAAGAACAGGCCGGCGGTACTTTTGTCCGTGCTCTGTTCTGAAGACACGGTGGGAGTGATGGAAGAAATTCTCTTTGAGAACACCACGACCATCGGCATACGCAGGCAGCGGATGGAGCGGACCATCCTGGAAAGACGGGAAGGATCCGTGACTTTGCCGGAAGGGCAGGTCCGGACCAAGATCGTAAAGCTCCCGTCAGGGCGGGAGCGGGAATACCCTGAGTATGAGAGCCTGAGTGCTCTTGCCCGGGAGAGCGGAAAAAGCTACAGGGAACTGCTTGAAGATTACTACAGGAGGAAATAATGGATACCATTGCTGTATTGATACCTTGTTATAATGAAGAACAGACCATAGAAAAGGTGGTAACGGACTTTCGCAGAGTTCTTCCCGAAGCCGCCATCTATGTTTACGACAATAATTCCAGTGACCGCACGGCGGAAGTTGCGGAAAAAGCCGGAGCGATCGTAAGGCACGAATACCTGCAGGGAAAAGGAAATGTAATCCGCAGGATGTTCCGTGAGATTGATGCCAAATGTTACATCATGACGGACGGCGATGACACATATCCCGCAGATGCTGCCAGGGAAATGGCAGATGTCGTTCTGAAAAAGAAGGCGGATATGGTAGTCGGGGACAGGCTGTCCTCCACTTACTATACGGAGAATAAGAGAAGGTTTCACAATTTCGGAAACTTTTTCGTAAAGGCATCCATCAACTTTATATTCAAAAGCAATATCAAAGACATCATGACCGGCTACCGGGCCTTCAGCTATCAGTTTGTCAAGACCTTCCCGGTACTGTCCAAAGGCTTTGAGATCGAAACCGAAATGACCATTCATGCCGTGGACAAGAATATGTACACGGAAAATGTGGTCGTAGACTATAAAGACCGGCCGGAGGGCAGCGAGTCCAAGCTTAACACTGTCTCCGACGGTATGAAGATTATCTTTACCATCATGAGGCTTTTCCGGATTTACCAGCCTCTGCGTTTTTACGGCCTGATCACGCTTTTACTTACCATTATCAGCGCGGCCCTTTTCGTTCCTGTTTTTGCCGATTATCTGGCAACCCATATGGTGGAAAGGTTCCCGACCCTGATCTGCTCCGGCTTCATCATGGTTGCTGCCCTTCTTTCCCTGTCCATGGGACTCCTGCTTGACAACAACAAGAACAGAAACCGGCAGGAGTTCGAGTTCAGGCTGCAGCTTATGGAAGACAGCCTGAAAAGACTGGATAAGTAAAGGACAAGTAAAAAACAGGATAAGAAATTATGACATTCGACATCAGGATTTCAATTAAAAAGCGATATATAATTGCAGCACTGCTGCTCAGTATGTACTCGGCTTTCGGCATTTCCCTGAATCTTTTCAGAAGAGCCGGCAAAGGCATCTATAACAGATTCGCGGTCAAGAGTAACTGGGCCAGACTGTATGCTGTGATCATGACCAGTCAGAAGCATCCCAGGGTAAGCACGATCGTATTTGGGGTGGTTGCCCTGTTTGTCTTCTCACTTCTGATTTATGTTTTTTCTCACAGATATAAGGTAAAAGAAATCATTGCAGCAGGACTCTTTGCATTTTTCTATGCATTCAGCCAGTGGCTGGACTATGTGTTCCGCTTTAACGAGACCTGGGACCTGTATCTGGGTAATATTTATTTAAAGATCAAGACTTTTCTTTGCATTTCATCCTGGTCCATTCTGGTCTTTGCGGTTGTTTTGACTTTGACAGATGTTGTAAAGACCAGGTTCTCGGATTGCTCCGTAAGCTCTCCGGAGACAGCACAAAAGGGGAAAGGGCATCTGAACCCCAATCTGAAAGCCTTTTTTCTGGCCTTTGTGGTGATTCTCATCTGCTGGCTTCCCTACTGTATCATGTTCTGGCCGGGGATCGTACATGCTGACGTCAGCGCCCAGCTGCTGCAGTATTACCATTACCCGCAATATTTCCAGGGAAGGTGGGTTACGGACGGTGTAAATGTTCTCTACAGTAACGATCATCCCTTCCTTCTGACGATTATTATCGGCAAATGTATGGATCTGAGCATAGCCACAGGCAACAGCTGCCTGGGTGTTTTTCTGCTGTCTTCCATACAGGTTTTCCTGTTTGCTGCAGAATACGCTGCTCTGATCGCTAGCCTCCGCTACTTTGGCGTCAACAGGACATTGGTCAGAATCGCACTGGCCATCTATGCCCTTGTGCCGGTCTTCCCGATGTATGCCCTCATGATCGGCGGCGATCCTTTCCTTGCCGTCTTCTACCTGCTCTTTGTGATCACGATTCTCTGGATCTTTAATAGCAAAGGCAGGATTCTTCGCTCAAAACCCTTTCTGCTGCTGGAGTTTTTCTCTGTGCTGATGATGGGGATTGCGAAGAATCAGGGAATCTACATTGCATTTGTAATGATCCTGATTGTCTTTATCCTGTTCAGGCAGTACTGGAAACAGCTGGTCATCTGCATGATCCTGCCCGTTCTGGTCTTTTATATCGGTTATCAGGGCTTTGTCTTTAAAGCCTTCCATGTGGGAAGCGTGGGAAAACAGGAAGCCCTTTCTTTCTGCTTCCAGCAGACTGCCAGATACGTCAAAAAATGCGGGGATGAGGTGACGGAAGAAGAAAAGCAGGCGATCGATGCCGTACTGGATTATGATAAGCTTGCCGAAAGGTATGACAGAGAACTCGCTGATCCGGTAAAGAAAACCTATCATGAGGATGCGACATCCGGTGACCTGGCCAGGTATTTTAAAGCCTGGTTTTCCATGGGCCTGAAACATCCGGCCCTGTATCTGGAAGCCACCATGGCAAACACCTGGAAGTATTTCTGCCCGGGCTACTCCAATGCGACAATCTATCAGCATACACTTTTTTGTGTCAGACAATATGTGGGGGACTGCA
>CACZQE010000250.1 GCA_902783205.1 uncultured Lachnospiraceae bacterium
AGACCAGAAGTATTTGAGCGAACTCTTCCATCAGTATATCAATGTTGAGGAGGATTTCATAAAAGATCTTTTCTTCGGAATGGATACAAAGCTGGGACGCGTATTTGTCCAGGAACCGGTCCTTATGACGGAAAAGACCAATCATATCCTGGATTATGAAAGAGCCTCCCATATCATCGAGGAGGCTGAATATATCGGGGTCGGCATGTGCTACTGCCGCCACAAGAATCTCCATCTGGGCATGCCATGCCGGATAAACGCTCCCATGGATACATGCCTGACATTTGATAATGTTGCCCGCTCACTCTCAGAACACGGCGGCTACAGCAGGCTGATCGAAAAGGAAGAAGCCATGGACATACTTCAGATGTCCTATGAACATAATCTGGTGCAGATGGGTGAAAATGTCAGGGATCATCCCGCATTTATGTGCAACTGCTGCGGATGCTGCTGTGAAGCACTTCAGGCTACGCGCAAGTTCAGTCCAATGCAGCCCATCGCGACGACAAATTATATCGCAAACCTTGATTCCGAATCCTGTATCGGCTGCGGTAAATGTGCCAAGGTCTGCCCGGTACTGGCCATAAGCATGGAAGAGAAAAAGCCGGAAATCGACAAAAGCCTCTGCCTTGGATGCGGTATCTGCGCGAGAAACTGTCCGACAAAAGCCATGAAACTTGAAAAAAGACCCATACAGGTTATTACACCGGTAAACAGTACTCACCGTTTTGTTCTCCAGGCAATTGAAAAGGGAACCCTTCCCAACCTGATTTTCGACAACCAGGCATTCGCCAACCACAGAGCCATGGCAGCTGTACTTGGCGTGATCCTCAAGCTGCCGCCATTAAAACAGGCACTGGCAAGTAAACAGTTAAAATCCGTATATCTGGACAGGCTTCTTTCCAGATGAACATAAAAAGCGGCGTCCTCATAAGGCGCCGCTTTTTTATAAAACACTATCCCATACAATACTCAATCATCATTCAGCCCGAAATACAGGATTTCATTGTATTTGGCATTGGCCTCTCTGGAGGCTTTTAATTCCCGCCATGCTTCTATATCGCTTTTAATGGCGAGCATCTCATCAACAATGTCAACCGTAGACCGGGGTTTAACATTTTCAAGATAGACTGTCATCCGTTCCATGGCTTTGGGACTGCCCAGTTCTTTGGCAATCAGATGTCCGAAGTCTTCCGGAAATCCCAGCTCCGTGACTGTATAGACCAGATTATCCCTGGCCTGTGCCCAGACCTGTCTGTGGTTCATGATCCAGCTTCCTTATCGCCCAGTCCAAGCTCATCGGCATGTTCTTTCATTCCTTCTATGCAGATCTGTGCCACATCCCTTACTTCCATTTCAAGCATGCCACAGCCTTTACGGATCAGTTCCCGGTCACACTTTGCCGCAAAACGTTTATCTTTGAACTTTTTCATAAAGCTTTTAACTGTCAGATCAGTGATTCCATGGGGTCTCATCCTCGCGCAGGCCTGCACGATTCCGGTAAGCTCGTCCACTGTAAAGAGGCTTTTTTCCATGGGAGTAACCGGTTCCACATCCGTACAGATTCCGTAGCCGTGGCTTAAGATTGCTCTCACATCCTCTTCTGATACACCAGCATTTAAAAGGGGCTCTTCCGTGTGTTTCAGGTGCTCTTCAGGATATTTCTCATAATCGTAATCATGCAGGTATCCGATGGCCTGCCAGTATTCCTCATCTTCTCCAAAGTGTCTTGCCATGGCACCCATGGCATAGCTTACATTTTTTGAATGGAGAATCAGATTTTCCTCTGTGATCATATCCTGATTGATTTCTTTAGCTCTTTCCAAGGTCAGCATGTCTTACTCCTTATATGTTTTCTGAATAATACTCTTACAGCTTTTCGGCCCAGGCCTTAAGTTCATCAGCCGACACACCTGCTGAAAAGCGTTTTCCTTTGAGTACCTTGGCTCCGGGGGCTAAAGCCTGCATATTTTCCCCTGAATTTCCAATCGGACTCATACCTGATGTGGCAAAAGGAACTACTGTCTTGTCGTTAAAGTCATAGCTTTCCATAAATGTATCGATGATAGACGGCTCTCTGTACCACCATACAGGGAATCCCACAAATACTGTATCGTAGGAATCCATACCTTCTACTGCGGATGCAATGGCGGGACGGCAGCTTTTGTCATTCATCTCTACCGAGCTCCTGCTCTTACTGTTCTGCCAGTTCAGGTCCTCTTTTGTATAAACAGTCTGAGGAACGATCTCAAAGAGGTCTGCTCCAATTGCTCCGGCAAGCCTTTCGGCGACTTTTTTGGTTACTCCGCTTGCAGAAAAATAAGCTACTAATACTTTACTCATGTCATTTTCCTTTCCGTTGAATTATTATAATTTGTATTCTTATTTCACTGTCTGTCTGATTATATGACCGGGGTTGCGGGAATCAACCTGGTAATACATAAGGATCTGCCCGTCCTCGATGATCAGACCGGTAAGTCTTCCGTGGAAGACACATCCTGTATCAATGGCAATGTCATTCCCGTCATTGAGCCATAGAGGGTCAACCGTGTTTCCAAGAAACAAGGTAGGTGTATGGCCGAAAATCACCTTTTTACTGTATGCTTTCGGATTCTGGTAAAAGGCACTCCTTGTCCACAGCATGGTATCATCCAATTGCTCTTCCATTGGGATATCTTTATCAACACCTGCATGTACGTAGACAAAATCATCATCCTCGTAATACAGAGGAAGACCCGCCATCCATTCCATGTCATCGCGAAACTCTTCTTCATGTCCCCTGTAAGAAGCCAGAGTAGGACTGTAGCCGTTGTAGAGCCAGTTTTCACCGTGTCTGGTCATATAGGCAAGAAGCATGTCTTCATGATTACCCATAAGAGCAATCACCTTGTTCCCATACTTTTCCTGCAGTCCTCTGACATATCTGACAGCCAGCCTGGGGTTTTCACCACGATCAATATAATCTCCGATAAATATCAGCCTGTCTCTGTCAGGACAGTACATATCTTCTTTTATAAGGATATCAATCAGAATTTTTGCTTCTTTATGACATCCGTGGATATCACCTATTACAATTGTTCTCATAATTATTTAATGAATATTCCTCGCCGAATCAACACTGTCGCAAATATTTCTCCCAGAATATAGCAGCTTATGAATTCGCCTGCAGCCACATAAACTGCCATCAGGAGTACAGGCATATTAACACCGTAACCGTACTTCAGGACAAATGGAACGATAACTGCGTTGGCCAGTATAGTCGGTATGGGAACCAGCCACCTGTTGAAGCGAAGGACATAGCCCAGTACCGCGCCGATCAAAGTGGCAAGACTTCCGAATACCACATCCCAGATAATAGCACCGCCCAGGAAGTTAGCCAAAATACAGCCTATAAAAAGTCCCGGTACAGCGGCAGGTGTAAAAAGAGGAAGAATGGTCAGAAGCTCTGCGATACGAATCTGCATTGCGCCAAAAGATATGGGAGCAAAAGCTATAGTCAATATGACATAAAGAGCTGCGATCACAGCCCCCTGCGCCAGAAAAGCGGCTGATGAGCGATTTGATGGCATTTCAGTTCCTTTCTTTTTACCTGATCCATTTATCAACGATGGTCGGCTTTTCATATCCCCAGTCTTCTTCTACTCCGTTGACAACCAGGGTGAAGCCGCATTTCCTGAGAACAGCGGCAGAGCCTTTGTTTTCAACCATGCTGCTGGCGGTAATGATTTCTATACCGGCCTCATTGTAGAGATAATCTGTCAAAATTTCGGCTACCTCACAGGCAATTCCCATCCCCCAGTAATCTTTCGCCAGTCTGCATCCCACGCTGGCCTTATGGATTTCTTCTCTGTAGCCGTAGATTTCCGCAAGACCGCAAAACTTGTCATCCAGGAATACGCCCAGTATGATGGATTCTTTAAAACATTCATCATAGAGCCGGCTGATCACTGTATTGATATCTTTGTATTTTCTTTCAAAAAGAAAGTCAGGCAGATACCTGTAGACCTCAACACTGTCCACAAAATCCTGCAGTGCAGGCGCATCTGCCTGTTCAATTCTTTTTAAAACGATTCTCTCTCCTATTAAATAAGGGATTTCAGAAAACAGTTTTTTCATTTTTCTCTGTACTGATACTTCAGCAGATCTACCCTGTTGTCTTTTACTTCAATTCCGTCTGCTTCCAGCAGCTTTTGCTGGACGCCGGCTCCTCCAAAGACAAATGCCTGTGCAAGACAGCCTTTTGCATTAACGATCCTGTAACAGGGTATTCCATCAGGATCAGGATTTTTGTGGAGGGCGTTTCCGACGGCCCGGCTCATGTTTTTGTCACCGGCCATGGCAGCGATCTGCCCGTATGTGGCCACACATCCTCTTGGAATCTTTTTTACCGCTTCATAAATGCGTTTTGTAGGACTGTCTGTGATCAGATCATAACTTTCCGCGATCATTCGTTTGATGTCTTTATCAGGGACAGTTCCGTCAAGTATGATCGTATTCCAGTGGTCTTTATTCTGATGCCAGCCCGGAACTACGGATGGGTAGGTATCACGCCAGAACTGTATCCATTCCGGATCTGCTTTTACATTGAGGTTAATGAATCCGTCCCGCTCATAAGTCCATAGAAAGGCCTTTTTGGACCCCTTTACCCTTACCAGCTGCCAGTTCCGGTCTTTAAATGGCGCATCCTGATATGTATCGGGAAAGCTGAGGCCGTATTCCAGTGCTTCCTGTCTGCTTACCATCGCCGGCATTCTTATTCGCAGATTGCCCAGACACGTACCGGAAGGCCGGTTGCGCCCTGGATTCTGGGCCATGCGACAATTACTACTGCACCCGCAGCCGGTACCTGATCCAGATTGCAGAGTACTTCAACCTGCAGCTTGCCCTGAGCCAGAACATAACGCTCACATGCCAGGTCTTCTGCTTTAGCCGCCTCAGCTGAAGCATCCGTGTCCAGAGTCTCATGACCGTTTGCGGCAGCATTCCTTACTTCATAAATGTACTTTAATGCTTCCATGGACCATCCGGGGAAGTTTTCGCTTCCGTCCTCAGCCAAACCGGAAAGCGCGTCCATATCCGGCCAGTGCTTTGACCAATCTGTTCTGAGGGCTACAAAAGCTCCGTCAGGAATATCACCATACTCCTTCTCATAATCCCTGATATCCTGCTCTGTGACTACATAGCAGGGATCCTCTGCGACTTTTGCCGTCAGGTCTACGACGCATAAAGGAAATACACCGTCTTTTACGTCAAATGCTTCAGAGAGGACTCCTTCTTTGACGAAATGTCCGGGAAAATCGATATGTGTTCCGAACTGACCCGGGAACTTGAAAGTCTGGATCAGACACTCCAACATTGGATTTCCCCAGTCAAATACTGTTTTGCACAGTTCGACGGATCCTTCCGGGATACCGCTCCAGTAAGGACTGTCATTGTCCAGCGGATGAGAAAGTTCCACCCAGCGAAGTTTTTTTGCTTCTTCCAGCGCATTCCAAAGTTTATACATGTTTGTACCTCCTTTATTTATATAAAACAATCAATTAATTATCAAAATGAGAAGAAACGCGTCCTCCTTTCCAAAACTGTTATCAACTCAACTGATAAAGTCCAGATTAAGACTCATGATCCCTTTAATGATCCATGAAAGAAAGAGCAGGGCCAGAATCGGGATGCCGCAGGTAGTTACCAGCATGATCACAACAATCTCAACGAAGTCATTCATAGTGGTTTTGGCTTTCTCAATCATTTCCTCAGACATACGGGCTGCTGTTGACGGCATCTCTTCGATATTCTTCCTGGTCTGGTCGATCATCTTCAGGATTCTTTCCCTGATTGAACCGATACTGTCCAAGGGTGAGGCAGATTCCTCTTCCACCGATGTTTCAACAGTTTCTAACGCAGTCGTCGCTTCGGCTTCTTTTTCAATTTCTTTAAAATTCTCCATGGTCGACTGAATCGATGATTCATGATTCTTTTCAATGATTTTTGTGAATTTCACGCTTAAGGGAACAATCAGAAGGATTGAAACTGCCATCAGTATTATTTTAAGGGCAAGCTGCCGAAACAGCTTTTTTCCGTAGAAAAGACTGATCCCTATCAGTATAAAAGAAATGGGAAACAGCCAGGAAAATGCCAGATATCCTGCAAGGGTCATCATATATTTTTCCAGGATAATAACACTCAGGATGATGATAAAATATCCCGCCATATCGATGATCTTATCAGCAACCGGTGTTGTGGCATCACCCGGGATGGCAGCCAGGGCAATAGAGGCTGCCGATGCCGTGGCTGTCATCTCCAGCACATTGGCCTTTTTTTCATCCAGCGTCTCTATGGTCTTCCGGTAGGTTTTCTGGTCGGAAAAAACCGGAGACAGGGCAAACCGGGACAGGAGGATGGCAATCACAAGAAACAATATGATTATCAATTCTTTCTTATACTCAATGATCTGCATTTTATACCTCTTCTTCCGTCTTCGCGTAGCCGGCGATTATTCCCTTAAGTACGCGAACCGTATCATCCATATCTTCTGCTGCTATATGCTCATAGGGACCATGAAATGCGTATCCTCCGGTGCCAAGGTTAGGACATGGCAGGCCGCGGAAAGACAGCTGAGCGCCGTCTGTACCACCTCGAATGGCAATCTCGGCCGGTTCCATGCCGGCCAGCCTTACAGCTTCCCTGGCATGTTCGATCAGATGCATATTGGGTCGTATCTTTTCAATCATATTTTTATACTCTTCCCGGATGGAAAGATTTACTGTTCCCCGGCCATACTTCTCATTAAGATTCTTTTCAATCATCTTAAGAGTATGTATCTTTGCCTCAAAAAGGCCGCGGTCATGATCTCTGATGATAAATTTAGCTTTTGCGGTTCCCAGATTGCCTTCCAGGGACATGAGACAGTAATAGCCTTCTCTTCCTTCTGTATGCTCTGGGCGCTCTGCCGGCGGGATCATGGAGACAATTTCCGTGGCGAGCAGGGATGCATTGACCATACGGTTTTTTGCCTCTCCAGGATGCACACAGATGCCTCTTACCATAAACTCCGCTGCGGCAGCATTAAAGTTTTCATAGCAGAGCTCCCTGACAGGACCCCCGTCTACTGTAAAGGCAAAATCCGCTCCAAAGGATTCCAGGTCCAT
>CACZQE010000251.1 GCA_902783205.1 uncultured Lachnospiraceae bacterium
AGGAACTGTCTAATGAAACCTGATTATAAAAACTGGATGCCAAAGGGAATGATCGCGGGCTTTCTTGCAGGAACTCTTGCCTTTCTTCTTCTGGCTGCCATTTCTGGATTTGCTCCGTTCCTTGCAGCGGGGGCATTAAAAACCACTCTGACCATTCTCTTCCTTCTTGCCGCACTGATCTTCTGTGGTCTTACAGTCTGGTCTTTTATGATGTACCGGGCTTTTGATTACAGCGGCAAAAGGCAGATGTCCCGGCAGATTATAGAAGGAATCGCTTCCTACGTTACTCTTCCTGCCGGCAAAAAAATACTTGACGTCGGATGCGGAAGTGGTGCTCTGGCCATCGCAGCTGCAAAGCGCAATCCCAGTGCTGAGGTAGTGGGTATTGACCGCTGGGGCAGGGAATATGCTTCCTTCAGCAAAAATCTCTGCGAACAGAATGCAAGAGCCGAGGGAGTTACCAATATATCCTTCCGGCAGGGAGACGCGACACATCTGGATTTCCCGGATGAGACCTTTGACGCAGTCACAAGTAATTATGTATATCACAACATTCCATCCGGGAACCGTCAGGCCATACTCCTGGAAACACTGCGAACACTAAAAAAAGGAGGAATCTTTGCACTCCACGACATTTTTTCTGCTTCCAAATACGGTGATATGCAGTCATTTGTAAAAAAGCTGCAGGATATGGGATATCAGGAAGTCAAACTTATCGATACAACAGACGGAATGTTTATGAAAAGATCCGAAGCCGGATGGATGGGGCTTTCCGGATCCGCTCTGCTGACAGGGCGAAAATGAGAGGAGAGAATATATGGGATTATTTAAAAAGTTTGTAAGTCAGACAAGAAAACCCGAAGGCTTTCTGGGAAAAATAATGTTGAGCGGTATGAATTCCGGCCATGCACAGCTGGCAGACTGGGGACTATCCCATCTGCCGGAGATTGAACCGGTAAAGGCTGCAGATCTGGGCTGCGGAGGAGGGCGCAATGCCGGAGAACTCATGAAGAAGTATCCACTGGCTCATGTGACTGCCGTAGACTATTCGGATCTTTCCGTAGCAAAAGCAAAACAGTACAACCGGCAAATGATCACCGCCGGAAGATGCAAGGTTATTCAGGGGGATGTCTCAGACCTGCCCTTTCCGGAAGAATCCTTTGATCTGGCAATCGCCTTTGAAACCATCTACTTCTGGCCCGGTCTTGAAAAGTGCTTTGCCCAGGTGGCAAGGATTTTGAAACCGGGTGGGTATTTCATGATCTGCAATGAATCTGACGGGACAGATGCCACAAGTCTTAAATATGAGAAAATCATAGATGGTATGAAGAATTATACTGCGGATACAATCTCAGAAGCACTGAAATCCTCAGGTTTTCGGGATATCAAGTGTGAACATCATCCGTCAAAGCCCTGGATCACCGTACTGGCCAGGAAATAAAAAAGTTATCGGTCAGATCCATACCGTGTTTTTTACAGATTTCAACTGCTTCCGGACTTTCCAGCAATTCTTTTATCTTGCTGTCAAATGTCAATGCCATGGTGAACCCTCCTTAATTGTTTTCAACAATATGCCTTTTAAACCTTTTACAGATTTGATAATATAATGAGCAAGGAGGTACAATCATGTCTGCAGATCCCTTAGTATGTAAATGTAAATTTGTCCGGGCAAGTGAGATCGAGGATGCGGTCGAGAAAGGCGCTTTCACCTTTAAAGAGGTCCAGGATGAAACTGAATGCTGCACAGGATGCGGCAGCTGCCGGAGGATTGTGGAAGAAACAATCCGGAACGCTTTGAAAAATGTGGACTTTTAACTTGCTTATCATCTGAACCGGAAAAAATCACGCTCCGGAATGTCATATTCCATCATGGCAGTTCTTTTCTTAATTCTTGATGGATGTTCAGGAATGCATGTCATGTATACTTTTTTCTTTACATACTTTGATGGTACATTTTTCTGATTATTCATGTATAAATCGTGTCATCATTATATTTGGTTATATTCTCTACTTCCTTTTTCATGGATAGATATGTAAAAGGTCTCTATTGATGGATACAGGCAAAATACGTCATGTAAAAATAAGTATACTTATATTTTGATTGAAGAATAATTTTTTCTGTCATGTAAGAATTGGTTTTAAATAATGATTGATGGAAAGTCTCCCCAAGAGCGTGAAGAATCCAAAAAATTTACAAGAACCCCAGCAAAAACGCAAGAAACACAACAAAAAAACCAGAACCCCATCATAAGCATGAGAAACATCAATAAACACGAAGAGGGGCTGCCGCTTAATGCGACAGCCCCTTTAACGTTTACTGCATTATCTGTATTCTTATCTCTTAGGTTGTTGCCTGCTGTACAGCTACTGCTACTGCCACAGTCATGCCGACCATGGGGTTATTTCCTGCTCCAAGGAATCCCATCATCTCAACGTGTGCCGGTACAGAAGATGAACCTGCAAACTGTGCATCCGAATGCATACGGCCAAGTGTATCAGTCATACCATAGGAAGCGGGACCTGCAGCCATGTTATCGGGATGCAGTGTACGGCCTGTGCCGCCGCCGGAAGCTACGGAGAAGTATTTCTTTCCTGCTTCCCAGCGCTCTTTCTTATATGTTCCTGCAACGGGATGCTGGAAACGGGTCGGGTTCGTGGAGTTACCTGTGATGGATACATCTGCGCCTTCATGCCACATGATCGCTACACCTTCACGTACATCATCTGCACCATAGCAGTTGACTTTCGCACGGTCTCCATCGGAATAAGCAGTCTTGCTGACAATCTCAAGAGCATGGTCCTCTTTAACGTCTGCTGCCAGATAATCATATTTCGTCTGTACATAGGTGAAACCATTGATACGGCTGATGATCATTGCCGCATCTTTACCGAGACCGTTCAGGATAACGCGGAGCGGTTTCTGACGAACTTTGTTAGCATTCAAAGCGATCTTGATTGCACCTTCTGCAGCTGCAAAAGACTCATGTCCTGCAAGGAATGCGAAGCATTCGGTCTCCTCATCAAGAAGCATAGCTCCAAGATTGCCGTGACCGATACCTACCTGACGCTGATCTGCAACAGATCCGGGAATACAGAATGCCTGAAGTCCGACACCGATCCACTTTGCAGCGTCTGCAGCCTTAGTTGCGCCTTCCTTCATAGCGATTGCTGCACCAAGTTCATAAGCCCATTTTACATTCTCAAAACAAATAGGCTGTGTGCTTTCTACGATATTATATGCATCTACACCTTTGCTGTTTGTAAAGGCCTTTACATCCTCAAAGCTCTTAAATCCGTACTTCTCAAGAACGGGCTGCAGCTGGGGCATACGACCTTCATAGTTTTCAAATAAAGCCATTGCTGCACCTCCTTATTCTTTACGCGGGTCAATCCACTTGACCGCGCCATCTTCTGCTTTAAAGCGACCGTAAGTACCAAGGTTCTTCTCATAAGCTTCGTTCGGAGACATGCCGCCTTTGATCGCATCCATCATCTTGCCAAGGCTTAGGAACTGATAACCACATACCTGATCATCTTTGTCGAGCGCCATCTTCACAACATAGCCCTCTGTCATCTCCAGGTAACGAGTTCCCTTAGCTGCTGTACCGTACATTGTACCAACCATTGATCTGAGGCCCTTGCCAAGATCTTCCAAACCGGCACCGACGCGCAGACCATCTTCAGAAAATGCAGACTGGGTACGGCCATAAACGATCTGAAGGAACAATTCACGCATAGCAGTATTGATCGCATCACATACCAGGTCGGTATTCAATGCTTCCAAGAGTGTTTTTCCGGGAAGAATCTCACTTGCCATAGCAGCTGAGTGAGTCATACCGGAACATCCGATGGTCTCTACCAGGGCTTCCTGGATAATACCATCCTTTACATTCAGGCTAAGCTTGCAGCCACCCTGCTGTGGAGCGCACCAGCCAATGCCGTGTGTGTAACCGGAAATGTCCTTAATCTCTTTTGCCTGAATCCATCTTCCTTCTTCAGGAATAGGGGCAGGACCATGTTTCGGACCTTTTGCGACACACATCATCTCTTCTACTTCTTTTGTGTATTGCATATGCCAAATATCCTCCTTATTTTAATTTGGATTTACTACCTGAATATACTCTACCATAATAACGCGTAATTTTCAATGATTTCAGAATTAAATGATTTCAGATTTATAAGAATACATCCTGTCAGAAATCTAATCAAATGTCGCAGTCGAAAATAGCCTTCTTTGCAATCCTGTCACCGTATTCACTCTTCCACTGCAGATGCGGCGCTGAAGCAGCATATGCGGGCAGCGCCTCCTTTTCCATGTCAAAAATAATCATCATATCATAACGGTTGGCAATATCGGAATTAGAAAGGCGGATGTCCAACGAATGAATTCCGGGGATTTCAAGTGTCTTTTCAAAAATCTCGCGTACGGGTTCAACCAGGGCTTTCACATCTGTCCCCTCTGTAAACTTCACAATAATAAAATGCCTCATCATAATGTTATCCTCCTTGTTCGGGTGTCACCACGACCAGATTAATATTTTATAAGTATATCATAAATCCGTTGACAGTTCTACCACACAGAAGGAGGAGACCACACCCCTGTCAATGCGCGG
>CACZQE010000252.1 GCA_902783205.1 uncultured Lachnospiraceae bacterium
ACGTGTTTCCAGACAGCCGTCCTGGATACGGAAAGTGTCTCACACATTTTCTGTCCCGACACAAATCCATCCGTTTCCTCGAGCATTTCAAGTATTTTCTGCTTCATCCTGCTCCTTTCCAAGCGTTGCCACCATCACGGCTTTAATAGAATGCATCCTGTTCTCTGCTTCATCAAAGACCACGGAATTGGGAGAGCGGAAGACCTTGTCCTCCACTTCCCGGATATCCAGTCCAAGACGGTCCCGCATGTCTCTTGCCACAGATGTCTCAAAGTCATGATATGCCGGAAGACAATGCATGAAAAGGCAGTCAGGATTCCCTGTATCCGCCATCATTTTCTCTGTTACTTTATAGGGAGTCAGGGCAGCAACCCGCACCGGGTAAAGCTCTTCCTTCTCTCCCATGCTGACCCAGATGTCCGTGTAGATCACATCAGACCCTGCCACATCTTCGGGGTCATGGGAAATCCTGACAGACCCTCCGCTCTGTTCGGCGAGAGCCCGGGCCCTGGCCAGAACTTCAGGATCACATACTGTTTCCTCGGGTCCCACAGCCTTAAAAGTCATTCCCATGATGGCGCATCCGTACATAAGGGCATACATCACATTATCGGAAAGATCGCCCACAAAGGTCAGCTTCATCTCTTCAAGAGGCTTGTCGATATGCTCCTCCATGGTCATGAAATCAGCCAGGACCTGGGTGGGATGGTCCGTATCCGTCAGCCCGTTCCAGACGGGAACGCCGGAATGTTTTGCCAGTTCTTCCACGATGTCCTGTCCGTAACCCCGGTACTCAATGGCATCGTAGATCCTTCCGAAGACCTTTGCGGAATCCTCAAGGGATTCCTTCTTATTCATATGAGAGTTGGAAAGATAGGTCACATGTGCACCCTCGTCCACAGCTCCCACTTCAAAGGAACATCTTGTCCGTGTGGAAGACTTGTCAAAGATGAGTACGATATTCTTCCCTTTGAGGGAATCGCCGGTCACACCTTCTTTTTTCTTTCTTTTCAGTTCATGTCCCAGATCCAGAAAATAACGGATCTCCTCTTTTTTAAAATCAGTCAGTGTCAGAAAACTTCTGCCTTTTAAATTCATGCCTGCCTCCCCTATGGTCAGTCTCAGTCTGTTTTATATATATTGCCTGTTCTTATCAGTGAGTCATAGTAAATGTATTAACAAATTTTTCATTTTGTGTCAAGAATATAATCCGCGATCAGATTATAATCCAGGGCTTCCCTGCAGAGGGAAAGAAGGGCCAGTGCCCGGTCCGAATCAGCCTGGGCCTGATCCGTGTCCGTAGGCAGCATGGCACCGGTGGTCAGAGAAATGGTTCTGCCGTTTTCCACGGTACCGTCCTTTCCGATGACAAAGATCCTGTTTCCGTTTCCGCTGATAAATGAGCCCTTCCCCACATAGGATATCTGAGCCAGGAATCCCTCATCGGAATTAAGGAGGTCATGGCCGAACACATAGGGCTGGCCGGGATCCAGATCCATCAGGTTGGCGATGGTGGGCATCACGTCCACCTGTCCGCCCACATTATGGAGGGTCCGGCTTTCATTCAGTCCCGGAATGTGAATGATCAGCGGCACATTGAGCATTTCATCAAAATCATAGTCCCTGCCCAGGTACTCTCTCATCTTGTAGCTGACTGCCGGCGTCTCTTTGTTGAGTCCCTGATGATCTCCGTAAATCACGATCATAGTGTTATCGTACATGTCTTTCTTCTTAAGCAGGTCGATCAGCTTTCCGAAGGCTTCGTCCGTATACCTTACCGTCTGCAGATAGTTGCCGAAAGTAGACCCTTTGTCCCGGTCCAGAAGATTAAGGCTGGCCAGGTCCTGGTCCAGCTCGTAAGGTATATGATTGGTCAGTGTGATCATGAAGGCAAAATAAGGCTGTTTTTTCTCTGCCAGTATATCGACAGCCTGGCGGAACATTTCCTTGTCGGTCAGACCGAAGCCGGAGACTTCCGTCACATCCAGTTCCTCCTCCGAGTAAAAATGTGAGAAGCCCTGGTTTTTATAGGCTTCCTCCCTGTTCCAGAAGGTCTTGATATAGCCGTGGAAGGCCATTGCCTCATAGCCTTCATCCCGCAGCATCCAGGGAAGGCCGTGGAAGGTGTTATCCACATACATCCTGTAACATTCCCGCTCGTCGTTGGCATAAAGGCTGTTCAGGACGGAAAACTCCGCGTCGCTGGTGTTGCCTACGCCGGTGGTGGAATAAAAATGATCAAAATACAGGGTATCCTTCCCCAGCAGACGGTTGAGATTGGGAGTGATTTCCTGGCCGTTATAAGTGGCGCCCACGACAAAATCATTAAGGGATTCCGTCTGGATCAGGATCAGATTCCTCCCTTTGGCGACACCGTGATAAGCGTCTCCCGAAGATTTGGGAACCAATTCTTTTATGCGGGTCTGGAGTTCCTCTTTATCCACGTCCCCTCTATGCATTTTTCCGACTACGTTGACAAGGATGTCATTGGTGTGGTAGGTGAAATGTTCTATATGGTTCACCTGCTGAACAGACCGGAGATTCTGCGGATTAAAACCATAGTAATACCAGAGACAGAGGACCGCGGCAAAGAGGAC
>CACZQE010000253.1 GCA_902783205.1 uncultured Lachnospiraceae bacterium
AGAAAAAGCGGAAAACAATACGAAATGTCCATAAAAAGAAAACTGCGGAAAGGAGAGGCAGATGAGAATCGCCATTGTAACCGGAGCATCCTCCGGTATGGGGAAAATATTTGTTAAGACCATCATCAATCAGATGAAGGGACTGGATGAGGTCTGGATCATCGCCAGAAGAGAGAAGAGACTGACCAGTTTCGGAACCATGTATGAAACAGTGGCATTCAGACCTCTGGTCATGGACCTGCAGAAAGAGGAAGATATCGAAAGACTCCGGCAGATGCTTAAAGATGAGAAACCCGAGATCGCCTGCCTTGTTCACAGTGCGGGATTCGGAATCATGGGCCGTATCGATGACCTGCCTGTCCGCGATCAGGAGGAAATGGTGGATGTAAACTGTAAGAGCGTAGTTTCCATCGCCAACATGACCCTCCCCTATATGGAACCGGGCGGAAGGATGATTTTCATGGCCTCGGCTTCGGCCTTCCTGCCTCAGCCGGGATTTGCCGTCTATGCGGCAAGCAAGGCATTTGTGCTCAGCTTCGTCAGAGCCCTTCGCGCAGAAGCGAGGGACAGGAAGCTTCGGATCACGGCAGTATGTCCGGGCGCCGTCAGGACGGAATTCTTTGACCGGGCCCTGGTCCGGGAGGAACTGCCTGTCTATAAAAAACTGGTCATGGCCGACCCCAAAAAGGTGGTCAAAAAGGCCTGGCGCGATAACGGAAGAAATGTGGAGGTCTCTGTCTACGGACTGCCGATCCGGATGACGAGGGCCGCGGCCAAGCTGCTCCCCCACAAGCTGCTTCTTAGCTTTATGGGCGGAAAGAAATAGAATTAAAAAAGATCATGAGAGAACTGACAGTTACAGGGAAAGAAGAAGGACAGCGGCTGGTCCGCTATCTGGAAAAATATATGCCTGAAGCGGGCAGAAGCTTTCTCTACAAGATGCTCAGAAAAAAGAATATCCTGCTCAACGATAAGAAGGCAGGGGGAAATGAAAGTCTGAAAGAGGGAGACAGGATCCGGATCTGGTTTGCCGAGGAAACCATCGAAAAGTTCCGGGGCAGAAAAGATGCCGCCGGGGGCGGAGCCGGAAGAAAGCTTTCTCCCCTTCGCAGCCGGGTGAAGGTCCTGCTGGAGACAGAGGATATCCTTATCCTCCATAAACCGGCGGGGATGCTGACCCAGAAAGCCCGTCCCGGGGATGACTCTTTAAATGACTGGCTGCTGGATTACTGTGAGGAGCGGGGACTTTGGAAGCGGGAGGAAAGCGCTGCCTTTACCCCCTCCGTTGCCAACCGGCTTGACCGCAATACCAGCGGCATCGTGACAGCCGGGATCTCCCTGAGAGGACTGCAGAGCCTGTCAGCCCTCCTTGCCGGCAGGGAACTGGTCAAATACTATCTTTGCCCGGTGAAGGGAAAAGTGGAAAAGGATGGCTATATAAAGGGATATCTGGTCAAAAACAGTAAGACCAATAAAGTGACGGTCTGTGACAGTCCTGCCAAAGGGGCAGCCCGGATTGAGACTTCCTACCGGGTTCTTCAGGCAGGATCTGAAGCTTCACTTCTGAAGGTGGACCTGATCACGGGGAAAAGCCATCAGATCAGAGCCCATCTGGCCTCGACCGGCCATCCCCTGTGCGGCGATGCCAAATACGGCGACCCCGGCTGGAATGTCTGGCTGAAAAAGAAGACAGGACTTGATCACCATCTTCTTCACAGTTCTGAGCTGATCATAGAAAAAGGACAGGACCCGGTGGAAGCACTCCACGTCAAAGATCCTGTCCCTGAACAATTTCGAAATGTGTTACGCCTTCTCAATCTGTCTCATCCAGAAACAGAGGCGTACTGAAATAACGTTCCGCGGTATCCGGAAGCACCGTGACAACGGTCTTGCCCGGCCCCAGCTTCTTAGCAAGGGCGATGGCAGCCGCCACATTGGTTCCGCTGGAGATTCCGCACATGAGGCCTTCGAGTCTTGCGAGATCCTTCGCTGCCTTGATGGCCTCTTCGTCTGTAACGATATATATGTCATCATAGATATTCTGATTCAGTATAGGCGGAATCAGACCGTCACCGATACCCATCTGAAGGTGGGTGCCCACATTTCCTCCGGCAAGAATTGCGGCATTCTCCGGCTCCACAGCCCAGATGACAAGGTCGGGATTGGCTTCTTTTAGAGTTTCCCCGATACCGGTAATGGTACCGCCGGTGCCGACGCCGGAACAGAAGCCGTGAATAGGGCCGTCCACATCATCCAGAATCTCCCTGGCAGTCTGCTTGCGCTGAATCTCAGGGTTAGCCGGGTTCTCAAACTGCTGGGGTACAAATACCCGGGGATTCTCCTCGGCCATGCGGAGGGCTTCCTGGAGACAGTCGTCAATACATTTGCCTATATCACCGTCATCGTGCTTGAGGATCACCTCGGCACCGTAATGACGGACCAGCTTGCGGCGCTCTTCACTGACAGAATCCGGCATGATGATAATGGTCCGGTAGCCTTTGACAGCCCCGATCAGTGCCAGGCCGATGCCCTGGTTGCCGCTGGTCGGCTCTACGATAATGGTGTCTTTGTCGATCAGGCCCTGCTCTTCGGCGTGGCGGATCATATTGAAAGCGGTTCTGGTCTTAATGGAACCGCCTACATTCAGTCCTTCATACTTGACAAGGATCCGCGCGCAGTCATCACCCGCCATATGGTTGAGGCGGACCAGAGGCGTACGTCCCATTGCTTCTAATACATTCTGATAAATCATGATACCTACCTGTCTATTCAGTGTTAGCTGTTATCCGGCCGGCCGGACAGTTTTCCGGCGCATGCCTGATAATGATTCTATCATCTTTTAGCGGCAGATTCAATAAAATCATGTACTGATTTCCTCATTGCCTAATCAGACCAGCTGTGATATAGTACTTGTGAAAAGCATCTGGGGATCGGCACAATTCTCCCTTACTTGCCTTTCCCCGCTTTTCAGTTATATGTAAGATTTCAGTCAGCCCTGTCTGACATGCCCCTGCCCGTAGATCCGCCGGCAGGCTTTTTTTATATTGAGAAGGTAGATTTGCCATGAAAAAGCGGGACATAAGCGGTCTGATTCCGGAACAGCTTCATACAAAGGATCCCCTCAGGGATGTGATCACGGGGATAATCGTAGGCATGGTTTCTATCCCTATTTCCATGGGATACGCTCAGATTGCGGGGCTTACCCCGGTTTACGGACTCTATGGCTCCCTGCTGCCTATCCTGGTCTTCGGCCTGATTTCATCCTCCAGGCGTTTCGTCTTTGGTGTGGATGCGGCGCCGGCAGCCCTGACCGGCGGCATACTGGCAGCAGCCGGCGTGACGGCAGGCAGCGGCCAGGCCTTAAAACTGGTTCCGGCCATTTCCCTGCTGACAGCTGTCTGGCTTCTGCTTTTCTTCCTGGCGGATGCGGGCCGGATCGTTCGCTTTATATCCGCATCTGTCATGGGCGGTTTTATTACGGGAATCGGGATAACAATTATCCTGATGCAGGTACCCAAACTCTTTGGAGGCAGCGCAGGAAGAGGTGAACTTCCGGAACTGATCCGCCATATTTATACAGAAGCTTCGCAGAGCTTTCATCTGCTGTCCTTCCTGCTGGGACTCGGTACAATTCTGATCATCCGGATATTTGCCAGGAAATGTCCTGCCGTTCCCATGGCTGTGATCATGATGGGAGCAGGTATGGCAGCCGGTGCTCTCCTCGGTCTTGAGGACCTCGGCGTCAGAATGCTTCCGGCGGTTCAGGCCGGTCTGCCGGTCCACCGCCTGCCGGATCTTTCCGTGATTTTCCGCTATGGGAACAGAGTTGTATTTTCCAGTCTGACTATTGCCCTTGTCATTACCTCGGAGACCCTGCTGGCCTCCACCAACCTGGCCCGTAAGCATGATGAGAAGCTGATCACAAGGAGGGAAGTCCTGGCCTACTGCCTGGCAAATGTCCTGTCAGCCCTTTGCGGCTGCTGCCCGACCAACGGCAGCGTGTCAAGATCCGGACTTGCGGACCAGTATGGTGTGCATTCCCAGATTATGTCTGTAACAGCCTCGGCAGTTATGGGCCTGATCCTTCTCTTTTTCACAGGCCTGATCGTGTGGCTGCCCGTACCGGTGCTGACGGGTATCGTCATTTCAGCCCTTCTGGGGACTCTGGAGTTTGATCTGATTGCCAGG
>CACZQE010000254.1 GCA_902783205.1 uncultured Lachnospiraceae bacterium
ATTAATTCAAGTTTGGATCCAGTCAACTTGTTGATGCTAATATTATAGTCTCTGAAAGAATTTTGTAAAAACAACTAGAAATTGTGGAAACAACAAGCGTAGGTTGGGACAATAAAAAATAGAATACAATTGTGTGATAATTGTGAATATTATATGTAAAATACGAGCTTATTGATAAGAAAAAGTTACAAAACTGCTAAAAGGGCAAAAAAAGAGGGAATGCAGCATAATGAGAAACAAAAAAATACACAAACTTCTCCTTTATACAGACAAAAGATTTCCGTAAAATTTACAATCAGAAAAATGTAAGATTTTTTCTGATTGTCCTTAAGGTATGATATAGTATATGCTATCATATGTTATGCGGCAGGCCGGAAGGACTGCCGGATCAGGACAAGAGGAAAGAACTTATATTTTAAGAAGAAAGAGGTACATTTATGGACAGAAGACCGGACACTATGGAAAGAATCACTACACCGGAGCTGGCGCAGAAATATGTCGACGAGCAGCTTAAGCTTCTGAAGGAACAGATTGGCGACCGCAAGGTCCTGCTGGCACTTTCGGGAGGCGTGGACTCATCGGTTGTGGCCGCGCTTCTGATCAAAGCAATCGGCCGCCAGCTGGTATGCGTACACGTTAATCACGGACTCCTTCGTAAAGGGGAACCGGAGCAGGTAATCCAGGTATTCCGCGAGGAGATGGATGCCAACCTGATCTATGTTGACGCCGTAGACCGTTTCCTTGACAAACTGGCAGGTGTCACGGATCCGGAGGAAAAAAGGATGATCATCGGCGGCGAGTTCATAGATGTGTTCGCAGAAGAGGCCCGCAAACTGGACGGAATTGAATTCCTTGCCCAGGGCACCATCTGGCCGGATATCCTGGAAAGTGAAGCCGGTATCAAGGCACATCACAATGCAGGCGGACTTCCGGAAGATATGAAATTCGAACTGGTGGAGCCGGTCAAGATCCTCTATAAAGACGAAGTCCGTCTGGTAGGAAAAGCCCTTGGACTTCCCGACAACATGGTATACCGTCAGCCCTTCCCGGGACCGGGACTTGGCGTTCGCTGCCCCGGCGCTATTACAAGAGACCGTCTGGAAGCAGTAAGAGAATCCGACGCGATCTTAAGGGAAGAATTCGAGAAAGCCGGACTGGCAGGAAAAGTATGGCAGTACTTTACCGTAGTACCGGATTTCAAGTCCACCGGTATCACTGACGGTAAGAGAACCTACGCATGGCCCTGTATTATCCGCGCCATCAACACCACAGACGTGGTGGAAGTAACCGTAGAACATCTGGAGCCGGCACTGCTGGACCACCTGGCAGAACGGATCACATCCGAAGTAGAAGGAATCAACAGAGTCCTCTACGATTACACACCCAAGCCCCCGGCAACGGTAGAGTACGAATAAGAATTAAAAGAGTTTATACAAAAGAGAACCAGGCAGGAAGAGCTGCCTGGTTTTTTTATGGGAGTTTTTCGTGTCTTTGGGGAGCGTGCTCTTTTGAGGATTCGTACTCTTGGGGAGCGTGCTCTTGGGAAAGGCTTTCCATCAATTGATTTTGAAATTGATTTTTTACATGACAATGAAAAAAATCTTTCCATCAAAACACAAATGTATTTCTATTTACATGAATTATTCTGCCTGTTTCCATCAATAGAGATTTTTTGCATATCTATCCATGAAAAAGAGAGTAGAGAATATAACCAAATATAATGATGAAATGATTTATACATGAAAAACTGCAAGAGTATACCATCATAATAATCTAGAGAAAAAAGTATACATGACATGTATTTGAAAACGTCCATCAAAAATAAAGAGAGGGATTGACATGATTGAGTATAACGGATTTTTAAGTATTTTAAAACAGGAATTATCAGAATTGAAGGAGTTGGAGGAGCATCTGACAGAGAAGTTAAAAGACACTCCGGAAGGAAGTCTTAATGTCCTGAAAAAGAAAGGTGGGATACCGCAATACTATCAGTATTTGGGAAATCGAAAAAGGAAATATCTTCCCAGGAAAAAGATAAATATAGCTTCTGCGATTGCACAGAAGGAATGTGACCTGGCAGTGCTTAAAATCATAACTAACAGAATACGATACGCAAAAAAATTAGCGAAAGCATATGAAGAAACGGAAGACAAGTATTATGAACAGCTATCTGCTGAACGTAAAGCATTGATCACAAAAACTTTTATCCCGGAACAGGAGTTTATTGATCAATGGTATAAAGAACATGCGGGCGGTCAGAATTCATATCCATATACAAAAGTGTTTTATACAGACAGAGGGGAGATGGTTCGCTCAAAATCAGAAAAAATGCTTGCCGATATGTTTTATAAAATGAAAATTCCTTATGTATATGAGCCAATGATAATTCTTCAGGATGGAAAAATAATGTATCCGGATTTTATTTTGTTGAACAAAAAACTTCGTAAAACTATTATCCTTGAGCATCTTGGCATAATGAATGATCCGCAGTATGTAGGGAAAGCAGTTGATAAGATTCATCTGTATGAGAGAAACGGATATTGGCCGGGAGATAAAATTCTGTTCACTATGGAGACTATGGAAGATCCTCTCGATGTACTGTTATCTAAGGAGATGTTAAGGAAAAACGGATTATTATAAAAAACCAAGACATGGTTCGTATTATTCAGGCAAATACGTTATAATGATCATTAAGAAAGGCAGGTGATCCGGATGGAAGGGAAGAGAAAGGCTGATTTTGATATTCAGGACTATATGACAAAGGGAGTTGAACGTGTTGTGTCCGATGCGCTCAAAGCAACCTTCAAGGACCCCAGAGAAAGTGCTTTTATGGTCAGGTTTGCCGCGGCAAGCCGGAAAGCATCCGGAAAGCGAAGGAGAGCTGAAGATGCCGGGGAGCATATCCCACCCTTCCTGATCGCCAGTATCACCAGCGAATGCAACCTGCACTGCGCAGGCTGCTACTCCCGCTGCAATCATGCGACTGTAGATTCCTCTCCGGTAAGCCAGCTCACCGGTGAAGAATGGTTCAGAATCTTTGACGAGGCAGACGATTTGGGCATCAGCTTTATCCTGCTGGCGGGAGGGGAACCCATGCTGAGAAGGGATGTCATTGAAGCCGCCGGAAAGAAACCGGGGATCCTCTTTCCCATCTTTACCAACGGGACTTTCATGGATGAAAAGTACTTTGCTCTCTTTGACAAATGCCGTAACCTTATACCGATCATGAGTATTGAGGGAGAGAAGGAGATTACAGATGCCCGCCGGGGAAGAGGTATCTTTGACCGGCTGATCGCCAATATGGATGAACTCCACAGGAGGGGACTGATCTTTGGCGCTTCTGTAACCGTGACGACGGAGAATGTAAGGGAGGTCTCCTCCGACAGTTTTCTGAAGAAACTTTCCGACCGGGGCTGCAAGGCTGTTATTTTTGTAGAATTTGTCCCAGTAGCGGAGGACAGCAGGGAACTGGCCCCGGGCGATAATGAGCGCGAATATCTGGCAGATGAAATCGCCCGTCTGCGCCGGGAGCATCCGGAGATGGTATACATTTCCTTCCCCGGAGACGAAAAAAATTCCGACGGCTGTGTAGCCGCCGGAAGAGGATTTTTCCATATTAATTCACACGGGGGAGCCGAGCCCTGCCCCTTTTCTCCATACTCCGATGTAAATGTAAGGAGTTCATCACTGCGGGAAGTTATGCATTCACCGCTTTTTACCGCGCTGCGGGAGGGGGACATCCTGATTGATGACCATGAGGGCGGCTGTGTTCTTTATGAGAAGCGGGAACAGGTGGAGGCTCTCATGTCTCAGACTTTGACCATGCGGTAACCGATCCCTATATGGGTCTGAATATAGCGGGGGGAATCAGGGTACGATTCCAGTTTCCTTCGCAGTGTGGCCATAAAGACCCGAAGGGAAGCGATGTCGTTATCCCAGCTGCGGCCCCAGATATTCTGGGTGATATAGGTGTGTGTCAGGACTTTGCCCGTGTTTCTGGCCAGAAGGCAGAGCAGCTTGTACTCTATGGGGGTAAGCTTGAGCTCTTCCTCCTCCCAGCGGGCGCAGCCTGCCGAGTAGTCAATGGTAAGCTTTCCGTTGGTATAGACTGAACTGTCGCCGACGGCGTCGCTTCTCATCAGAGAAAGACGGCGCACGGTGGCCCGAAGGCGGGCCAGCAGTTCTTCTACGGAAAATGGTTTTGTAAGATAATCATCGGCGCCTGCGTCGAGGGCCCGGATCTTATCCTCGTCTTCGCTGCGGGCGCTTATTACGATAATAGGCATGTTGGACCAGCTCCGGATCTGACGAATCACATCGATTCCGTCCATATCCGGAAGACCCAGGTCCAGAAAGACCACATCCGGATTGTGGGAAGAAGCCACAAGGAGGGCCTCGGACCCGCTGTCCGCCGTATAGTATTTGTAATCATGTGTCTTTAAGGTCGTCACCATAAGATTGCGGATGGGTTTATCGTCCTCGACGACCAGAATTGCAGGTTTATTCATTGACAGTCACCTTTTCTACGGGCAGTGAAAATGTAAAGCGGCAGCCACTGGGGTTGTTGTCGGAAAGGGTGATGGTTCCGCCGTGGGCCTCGATGATGGACTTGCATAAGGCCAGTCCCAGTCCCAGGCCTCTGCGCCCGTCGGCAATCTCGGTCGTGCCGGTGTAGAACATCTCAAATACATGAGCTTTCATCTCATCGGGGATACCTTTTCCGTCATCAGAGACGGAAACATGGACCCTGTCGTCTTTCTTTTCACTGCTGATTATTATTTCAGAGCCTTCCTGTGTGTTGTGGATGGCGTTGTTTATCAGGTTGATCAGCACCTGCATGATCAGGCGGGTGTCCATTCTGACAAGGAGAAGATCGTCGCTTTCACTTACGACAATTTTGTGGAAGCGGGCATCTCTGTCTATGTGCTTTATGGCTTCCTCTATCACATCATTCATCATATCCATGGAAAGATTCAGTTCCATCTGTCCGTTCTCAATGCGGGAGATGGAGAGAAGATTTTCCACAAGATCGATCAGCCACTCGGAATCATCATATATATCCGAAAAAATCTGCTTTAAAGTTTCTTTGTCCAGCACTTCATAATGGGCCAGGAGATTGCTGGCATTTCCGGAGATGGAAGTGAGTGGCGTACGTATGTCGTGGGATATGGAGCGCAGCAGATTAGCCCGCAGCTGCTCGTTTTTTGCCATG
>CACZQE010000255.1 GCA_902783205.1 uncultured Lachnospiraceae bacterium
GATATCTTTCAGAACATCCAGAAATTCTCTTTTTCCAATATTGACAAATTTTCCAACGCTTCTCTTGTTACCCGTCTGACGACGGATATTCAAAATATCCAGATGGCTTTTATGATGATCATCCGTACCGCGATTCGTGCACCGCTGAATTTGGCTTTTTCGTTTTTTATGGCTTATTATATGGGCGGAAAAATGGCGCTTATCTTTGTCGTCGTTATCCCTGTTCTCGCTCTTGGTCTCCTTGCAATCGGCAGACGTGCACTCCCGATTTTCCGAAAAGGATTCCCGATGTATGACAAGCTGAACAACAGTGTGGAAGAAAATATCAAGGGAATCCGAGTAGTCAAAGCATTTGTCCGTGAAGATTATGAAAATGTAAAATTCCGGAATGCCTCCAACAATATTCGTATGATCTTCACCAGGGCGGAACGTCTGCTGGCTCTGAACGGCCCGCTTATGCAGATCTGTATGTACAGTGTCATGCTGTTTGTAATGTATTTCGGTTCCCGGCAGATCATTGCCACCAACGGGGTTGCGCTGGATATCGGTCAGTATTCCACGCTTTTGACGTATTCTTTTCAGATCCTGACCAGCCTTATGATGATCTCTTTCCTTTTTGTCATGATCACTTTCTCTACCGAATCTGCCCAGCGTATCTGCGAAGCCCTGGACGAGAAAAGCACCATCACCTCTCCGGAGGCTCCTGTTAAAGAAGTTTCTGATGGGTCTGTTGACTTTGATCATGTAAGTTTTCAGTATTCCGAAACCGCTGAACAGCCGGTACTCAATGATATCGATCTCCACATCCGTTCCGGAGAGACTATCGGCATTCTTGGCGGAACGGGTTCAGCAAAAACCAGCCTTGTACAATTGATCCCCCGTTTATACGACGTCAGTGCAGGGTCGGTACGCGTCGGAGGAAGAGATGTGCGGGAATATGACCTCGCCGACCTGCGTGACAGCGTTGCCATGGTGCTTCAGAAAAACATGCTCTTCTCTGGTACGATTGCAGATAACATTCGCTGGGGCAATAAAGATGCCTCTCTGGAAGAAATAAAGGAGGTCTGTCGTCTGGCCTGTGCTGATGAGTTTATTGCCCAGATGCCTGACGGGTACGATTCCTGGATTGAACAGGGCGGGACAAACGTTTCCGGCGGTCAGAAGCAGAGGCTCTGCATTGCCCGCGCACTTTTAAAACAGCCTAAAATTCTGATCCTTGACGACAGCACTTCAGCGGTTGACACTCGGACAGATGCTCTCATCCGGAAAGCTATGCGTACCTATATCCCGGAAACAACAAAAATCATTATCGCTCAGCGTACCAGTTCTGTGGAAGATGCTGACCGCATCATTATCATGGACAACGGGCGTATCGATGCTATCGGAACCAGCACCGAGCTTTTGAAAACAAACCGGATCTATCAGGAAGTATACTTTTCTCAAAACCGTCGTGATCGTGAAGATCCGGTGGAAACGCTATCCGGAAAGGAGGCCAGTGCTTCATGAAAAACACTGCCAGACCATCGGCAGCAGGTGTTCTCCCGCGTCTTCTTAAGATGCTTTTTCGCTTTAATCCTACGCTTTTGCCCGCTATCCTTGTTCTGATTTTGATCAGTGCTGTAATTGGTGCGCTTCCTTCCATATTCCAGCAGAATGTTGTCGCCGTGTTGGAACAGGCCTGGGCCAACGGGTGGGATTGGGCTGTCACAAAGCCAAAAATCCTTCACTTTGTACTGATTCTCGGCGGACTCTATCTTCTGAGTCTTTTAATCAACACCCTGAGCAATCAGCTTCAGGCAATTCATACACAAAAAGTCCTTGATCAGTTCCGCACTGTCATGTTTGAGCATATGGAATCACTGCCGATCCGCTATTTTGATACGCACCAGCGCGGAGATATCATGTCACAGTATACCAATGACGTCGATGCCATGCGGCAGATGATCTCCCAGAGCTTCCCCCAGCTGCTCGTTTCTTTGATTACCGTCACTACGATTCTCTGCATCATGATGTACTACTCGATCTGGCTGGGGTTGGTGATCCTGGCTGGTGCTGCTGTCACGGTTACGATTACAAAGAACATCGGCGGTAAATCTGCCCGCTACTTTATGGCACAGCAGAAGAATATCGGGAAAACCGAAGGCGTCATTGAAGAGATGATCAACGGACAGAAGGTTATCAAAGTCTTTAATCATGAATCCGAAGCCCAGGCTATTTTTGACGAAGCGAATAATGCACTCTATGAAGCTTCTTTTCAGGCCAATCGCTACTCCAATACCCTTATGCCGATTCTCAACAATGTCAATTACATGATCTACGTTCTCGTCGCAGTAGCCGGAGGCCTGTTCCTGGAACTCCGCGTACCGAATCTCTCCCTCTCGGGGCTTCCTTTTTCCATTGCTGTGATTGTTCCGTTTCTTGGGATGTGCCGGCAGTTTTCCGGCGCTATTCAGCAGATCTCCCCGCAAATCAACTCGGTGGTGATGGGACTTGCCGGTGCCAGGAGGATTTTCGCTCTCCTGGATGAAGAAGAAGAGCAGGACGAGGGTTATGTGGAACTTGTCAACGCGAAAGAAGTCAACGGGGAACTGACAGAGTCCTCTGAAAAAACCGGTCTCTGGGCATGGAAGCACTTTCATCGGGAGGAAGGCACCACCACCTATGTTCCCCTGAGAGGTGACGTCCGTTTTTACGATGTAGATTTTGCCTATAACCCGGACAAAGTAATTTTGCATAATATAACGCTTTATGGCAAGCCGGGACAGAAAATTGCATTCGTCGGTGCAACAGGAGCCGGAAAAACGACAATTACCAACCTGATCAACCGGTTTTATGATATAGCTGACGGCAAAATTCGCTACGATAACATCAACATCAATAAAATCAAAAAATCCAGCCTGCGCCGCTCTCTCGGCATGGTGCTGCAGGATACGGTTCTCTTTACCGGTACCGTCATGGAAAACATTCGGTACGGCCGCCTGGATGCCACCGATGAAGAATGCATCGATGCCGCCAGACTTGCCGGTGCTGACAGCTTTATCAC
>CACZQE010000256.1 GCA_902783205.1 uncultured Lachnospiraceae bacterium
CCAGGGTTCGAGCCCCTGAGGGCGCACTAAAGCCACTATCCTATGGATAGTGGCATTTTTTGTTTTCAGGAAGGCTCGGTCTCGCCTGCCGGCTCGGTCGGTGCTTTTTCTTTTGCCTGAAAACCCGGAGAGAGTGTTTATACGGGTTTTTGGGGATTCAAACTGTCAAAGACGGGCTTATATTGTACTAAATTTTGGGAAATAATGCTCCAAAAAAAATATACATATCATTATCAAGAAGAATACCGGAAATGTGACATTACTGTGACTATTAACCATATATAATTTACATATAAACAAACAAAAATAATCGTTAGCTCATATAGGAGGTGCTGAATATGAAAAAAGAAATGAAAAAACTCAGTTTTGAAGAACTTGACCAGATAAGCGGCGGAACTACAGCCGAAACTGCAGAATTACTAGAGCTTATCAAAGCTAACCCCGAATTAAACCGTACCTATAATTGCGGACTTAAGTTTCATAATGGTAATGTCAATTATGCCGTAGAATATGTATTATATATGAGATTTGAGTTTAACGCCGATCTGTTTGAAGATGAAGGTAACTTGTATGGATACTCCTTTGGTAAAAGAAGAACGCATGCTGAAGTGTGCGAGATGCTTAAAAACTTTTAGACGAGATGTATTGTACCAAGTCGCTGGCGCGACGGCGGTAGTGTAAAATATTTTTGTGTAAACCTTTTGGATCGACGAAAGGCATTGGAGGGTGCATCAGCACCCTCCTCTTTTTCTTTGTTTATAGGTCTAAGGGTTATATGGAATTTCATCCCCGGTGATTGACCGTCTGCCAGGCCAGTGCCTTTTTTTATGAATACGTTCGGACTGGACAAATGTGTGAAAAACAAATAGAATGGGGAAAGATATTATTTCCTGAAAGGAGAAACACATGAAACGTTATTATCAACCCGAGATTGAGACAGCGTCAAGGGAGGAAATCTTAAAGATACAGAACGAAAAGATTGTAAAACAGGTACGCCATGTATATGAGAGGGTACCTTATTACCGGCAGCTGATGGATGAGAAGGGTGTCAGCCCTGAGGATATTCAGAGTGTCGATGATATCAAAAAGCTTCCTTTCCTGACCAAGGATGATCTCAGGGAGGCCTATCCTCATGGACTTCTGGGTACTGACCTGAAGAAATGTGTGAGGATTCATTCCACTTCCGGAACCACCGGCAAGCGAGTCGTGGCTTTCTACACACAGGAAGATGTGGATATGTGGGAAGAGTGCTGCGCCAGAGCCATTACGGCTGCAGGCGGAACGGATGAGGATATCTGCCAGGTCTGCTACGGCTACGGACTTTTTACCGGAGGCTTCGGCCTGCACGGCGGATCCCACAAGGTCGGCTGCCTTACCCTTCCCATGTCATCCGGCAATACGGACCGTCAGATTCAGTTCATGATGGATATGAATGCCACCATCCTCTGCTGTACGCCTTCTTATGCTGCCTATATCGGGGAGTCCCTGGCAGAGCGAGGATATAAACCTGAAGACAATAAGCTCAAGGCCGGTATCTTCGGGGCTGAGCCCTGGACCCAGGAAATGCGTGAGAATATTGAGAAGAGTCTGGGAATCAAAGCATATGACATTTACGGACTCACGGAGATTTCAGGACCCGGTGTCGCATACGAATGTGAAGAGCAGACAGGCATGCACATCAATGAGGACCATTTCTATGTGGAAGTCATCAACCCGGATACCGGTGAAGTGCTTCCCGAAGGCGAAAAGGGCGAGCTGGTCTTTACATCTCTTGATAAGGAAGCTTTCCCCCTCCTCCGCTACAGGACAAAGGATATCTGTATCCTGTCCCGCAAGAAATGTTCCTGCGGAAGGACGCATGTTAAAATGACCAAACCTCTGGGCCGCAGTGACGATATGATGGTTATCCGAGGCGTCAATGTCTTCCCGAGCCAGATTGAGACGGTTCTTCTCCAGGAAGGCTACACGCCCAATTACCAGATTGTTGTGGACAGGGTTAATAATACAGATACATTTGACGTTTTCATCGAGTTCTCCCCGGAAATGTTTTCCGACAAGATTTCGGAAATGCAGAAAAGGGAACAGGATCTCAAGATGGCCATGCGTTCCATGCTGGGCATCAGTCCCAAGATACACCTTATGGCCCCGAAGACCATTCAGCGTTCGGAAGGAAAGGCAGTCCGCGTGATCGACAAGCGGAAGCTGCATGACCAGGCCGGCAAATAATAGAGGAAAGGGAGGAGTTACCATGGCAATTACACAGTTATCCGCATTTCTTGAGAATACCCCCGGAACACTCAGTGAAGTGGTTGACGCGATCACGGACGCAGGGGTAAATTTACGTGCCCTGTCTGTTGCTGATACCAGAGATTTCGGAATCCTCAGGATGATTGTATCCGATATCGGAAAGACCAAAGAAGCCCTGGATGACCGGACAGCGATTATTGAAACACCGGTTGTTGTCGTAAAGATGAATGACCAGGCCGGATCCCTGAAGATGATTCTGGATGTCCTGAAGGGCGCGGATGTGAACATTGAGTACATTTATGCATTTACAGGCGCCATCCACGGAAGTGCATACGTGGTGTTCAGAGTGGACGATGTGGAAAGCGCTGAAAGTATTCTTGAAGAGAAGGGAATCAAAACACTGAACGACGAAGATCTGCATGATTTTTTGAATTAGGCAGAAAACGGTGTGAATATGAAGATATTATATTTGGAATGTAATTCAGGTATCGCGGGGGATATGCTTATGTCTGCCCTTTCTGAACTCTTTGATGACAGGGAGAAGATCGTGGAAGAGCTGAATGCTCTGGCTATACCCGGTGTAAAATATGAGGCCGAGACGATAGAAAGCTGCGGGATATTCGGGACACACATCAGAGTCCTGATCGAAGGCCGGGAAGAAGAAAGCCGGGATGTGCATGAACAGGGTCACCACCACCATCATGGACATGACCATCACCATCACGATCATGATCACTACCATGATCATCATCACCACCATGATCACAGCCACGATCACGTACATGACCACAGTCATACCGGTATGACGGAGATTGGAGAGATTCTCGATTCTCTGGATATTTCCGATCAGGTCAGAGAGAAGGCGAAGGAGGCCTACCGAAGGATTGCGGAGGCCGAGAGTCAGGTTCACGGAAAAGATGTTTCTGAGATTCATTTCCATGAAGTGGGAGACAAGGACGCGATTGCCGATATTGTCGG
>CACZQE010000257.1 GCA_902783205.1 uncultured Lachnospiraceae bacterium
CGGGTAACCGCTGTCCTCAGCCTGTGCCCGGAACGCGTCTTCCGTCATCTGCAGCATAGCCGCAGCATCTTTCAGCGAGAGCAGCCCCGCTGCGACCAGCTCAAAGAAGGTCTTCCGGCGGCCCTGAGTGAATCCCTGGGACATGCCTTCAGACTGGCCCTGCGCACGCCCGTCCTCACATCCCTGCCGATAGGCATCTTCTCTGATCAGTGCTCCGTTTCCGGTCATCTCGGCGCTCCTTTCTTCCACTTCACGGGAAAGCTGTACGTGGTAACGGTTCTTCAGGATTTCTTTCTTCTCCGCTGCGGTCAGACGCTCCGAAAACACGATCGACAGGCGGTCGATCAGTGCATTGCCGGAGCGCTGTGCTTCCGTCCCGTCATTCAGACAGATCAGGATGACAGTCAGCAGGTCATATCCTTCAAGCCGCACATCCGGCTGTGTCCCGAAGAGCGGATGGGGCGTCATTTCGAAGGAAATGATCCGGCTCTGCATATACTTTGGAGGACGGAAGCAGACCCAGATGCTGGCAGCCTTGCGGAGTTCCTCATAATGAGGCGGCTCAAATACCTCTCCCAGCTGGGAAGAAAGCATCCGGGCTCCGTAGAAAATGCCCCGCGAGGGAAGCGGATAGCCCGGTGAGAACACCCCCTGTCCTTCCAGGTTGATCTGCATCTCCCGGGGAGAACTCCCTTCCGGCAGATTGATTCGGAAGCGGATATCGAAGGTGACGGTCCCTTCGCCGGGCGAGATCATTTCCTGCGCAAGCCCCTCCTTACGGTCAGCGTGCCAGCGGAGAACTGCCGCCTTATCCGGCCGGAGAGGGACAGAGGAGACCTGCACATCTCCGTCGATACAGCTCTGTACCACCTCCGGAGCCAGTCCCCGGTACTCGCGGACACAGCCGCTGAGAATCCAGGAGATGACCTGCCGATCGGCAAGGATCAACTTCTGGTACTCGTCGTAGCGTGTCTCAGCGTCCGATGCGGAGATCATCGAAGAAAGATAGGTCTGTTCCTGCAAGCCCTGATTTTCCTCCTCCATTATAGTATAATAAACACTCAATGAAAAATGAAAAGCATGTTCCGAGTATAGACGGGACATGCTTTTTTCGTCAATGGATGGATCGCAGAAAAGTCAGGGCGTTATATTTTTTGTCTGTTTTTGATATTGCAGAGGGATATGGCCGGTTCAGCCTCATCAAGATTCGTCCGGACTGCTATCCTTCTTTATACCGTAAGCACTTCTGAGATCGCGTACAATGTTGGAAATACTTGCTGCCTGTTCTGGGGTCAGACCGGTTATGTCCAGAGAGCCTTCCCGGTTTTCAGTCAGGCCAAGAAGATAATCCGTCGAACAGTGAAACAGACGGGCAAGTTTGACCAGTGTTTCAACAGAAGGAAGGACATTATTATTCTCCCAGTTGCTGACCGTCTGCTTGGAGAGCCCGAGCCGTTTGCCCAGTTCCTCCTGGTTAAGGTTCATAGCCCGCCGCTGTTTCCTGACGATCTCTCCGAAGGTGAATTCTCCGAACATATCATAATTCTCCATAGGAATCACATAGCAGTAGTACAAAAATATTGTAAAACAGGAGTGCGGACGATTCATAATACATATGTACAATGAAAATGGAATTTGGGACATTGTCGATGAAAATGGAGAGAGCAATAATCATAATAGTCAATTGAAATCAGATAAAAGTATTGCTATAATAGTTATCGATATTATATAAGTGGGCAGAATACAGGAAAATTTGCCAACTCGATTGCTGAAGAATAATTGGGTGACACAGGCGGTATACAGTATAAAAAACTAATAAACAACACATAGAAGGTTTTGGAGTATCGAGCATGTATTGCAGCCATTGCGGAAAGCAAATACCGGAGAATGGGTCTTTTTGTCCCCAATGTGGGAGACCGGTTATGAGAACAGAACAAGATCCTGGAAAGAGGAAAAAGAACCGTATAATCGGGATCGTTGCAGCCGCTGTTCTTACAGTTGCAGTAATCGTACTTGCCGCAGTCATAATTCTAAAGATAAGAAATTCGGGGACGTATGTTCTTGTAAAGTATCAGGAGAAAGACGATGAAGAGGCATATTACGAGATGGAGTACGATTCTGCCGGTCATAAAGCAGTCTGGCAGAGTGGATCAAATGGATCATATATTAAAGAACCGGGGCGGTTTTTATGGAGCGCGAAGCATTTTGACCCGGCAGAAACTGTAAATGGCGTAACACCGGTCGTTTTATACAATATGGATGATCCTTACCGCTCTCTGTTAAGTTATCCGATGAACGAGTTCCTTTGGGAGAATGATATAGAGGAAATTGAATTGGTTTTTGGTCGGGGGGATCGACTGGTTTACTCTCTGACGTATAAAGACAATAAGGTGAGCGGTATTTATTACGAGCGAAATGGTTCGTTTGGAGGAGATATCGGTTATTCCTATAATAGGGACGGCAAGCTGGTAGAAGTAAACGGGAAGGACGGGCAGAACTATGTCAGCTATTCCCTGGATTATGACAGCAAGGGACGCCTGAGCCAGCTGTCTCATATTTCTCTTTGGGGGGAGCCAGAGCGGGAAACATATTCCTATAACAGCCAGGGTGATCTGGAAACAATCATTTCATACGATTGGAACGGTGATGTATTGAGTAAAATGCAGATCAGCTATGACAGGGAGAGAATTGACAAAATATTTGTCGAAGGGGGAGGTGCGGATTATGAATATGTTTTTGATTATTCAGACGCGCCGAAAAAGATCCGTTGGAGGGAACGGACGCAAGGCGAATATGGAATGACGGATATTTCGGAGATGGATTTTTATTACAAAAAAGAAAAGTGACAGATCTGGCAGGCTGCATTTTTTATGAGGACAGCGTTGACGAACACAAGGAGAGGGAAGATGTTTTGTACAAACTGTGGGAAGCAGATCGATGACCGGGCTGGGTTTTGTCAGTACTGTGGGAAGCAGATTAAAACTGCCGTTAGTCCGCCAATCCAGCCGCCGAAAAAATATCCGCCTGTAATCACTCCGGTACCACCGTCGAAGAAGCCGCTCAGAGGTGCTCTGATCGCAGGTATCTTCGTTGCCGTGGTTCTTTTGATGTGTCTGGGCGGATTCTTTGGTGTACGCTATTATCTGTCTCATCGGAAAGAGCAGATACGGGCGCTGAAATCGATGAATGTAACATCTGACATCGAGGAAGTCAGTTCAATGTCCTCTCAAATGACTTATGATGCAGAATCAAAGTCTATAGAAACAGATGCAGATGGTTCAATTTGGCTTATCGGCATTTGGACGCCGGAAGACTGCTATACAGGAAAAAGCGGGGGCTGCAATGCAGTGTTTTTATTGAATTATTATTGTTCTGATATATTTGATGAAATTACGCTTCAGACAACTCCTCTGGCAACATTTGATCTGTTTTATTACTGGGCGAATAATCCGCTGGTCCGGGATGGCTGGGTGGAAAAAATCACTTCTTCAGATTCAAATACTTCTGCTTCCTTCTTTGCAGAAGACGGGAAGCTTCTTCGCATGGGGGAAACAGAAGAAGGTATGGAGACAACTGGATTCGTTCAGTATAGCTATAACCGTGAGGATCAGCTTGTTGCAATATCATTAATGACAGGTGAATGGAATGTGAACTGCGAGTACGAATATGATAATCAGGGACGCATTTATCACACTGTGTTTACAGCAGAAAATAGATATGACTACAGCAGCTTTTGGTCCTATAACGAGCAAAGTCAGGTAGAAGAGATTGTCTATTATAATGGCAGGGAGGCATATCCGTCAAATGAGATATATTCGATCCGTTACTCTTATGATGGCCGGAGGATTGCCGCTGCCAGTATCGAAAGCCCATGGATCGAGGACCAGTTCAATTTTCAATTAGATTATGGGGAGAACAATGAAAGTATCGATCTGAATTATAAGATTACGGAGAAAGGAGACTCTTACGGGCAACTACTCCGAAACACTTATACCGATTGGGAACGGCCCATGAAGCACAGATGACAGCTGCAGTTTAGGAAGGAGACGTTTATGTTTTGTGAACAATGCGGAGAACAACTGGAAGATGGAGCCCGCTTCTGCCCGAAATGCGGTGCACCTGTTTCTCAGGTATTAATTACGCCGACACCGGTCAAAAAAACGTTGCCGATCAGGAAAGCAAAGCCATTCATTACTGCGGCAGCCATCATTGTGGTACTGTGTATTATTGGAGCGGCAGCAATCGCATTGCTTCGAAAGCCTATGTTCGAAAGAGCTCTCCTGGCTGGAGATTACAAGAAAGTGATTTCCCTGTACGATAAGGCAAGAGGCAATGCCGCAAAAGAAAATGAATACCGAAAGATTATGGAGGACACGCTGGAAAACAGCCTGCAGAAGTATGCGTCAGGGGAGATGGACAGGGAGAAAATACAGACTCTGATGGATACTCTGGAGCATGTGAGCGATGTGGAACGCGATCTTCTGCGGCGAAAGCTAGACCGTGCGTCAGAAACCCTCATTGTGCTCGACAGTTCAAAAGATAGTTTTCAAGCTGCGGAAAAGGCAATGGAAGAAAAGGCCTATCCGAAAGCAATTGAGGCATATGGGGGAGTCATGCAGGAGGATACTGCAAACTATAAAGCCGCTCAGGAAAAAACGAAGACCGCAAAAGAAGCATATGAAGCGGAAGTAACAGAACAGGTCAATGCGCTCAGCGAATCCGGGGACTATGAAAAGGCATATGACGTAGTGGAAGAATCGTATGACGTCCTCTGGGACGACGCTTTTTCTGCGGAATTGTTCAATATTATTTACGGCTCTCAGAAGGACTACTGTATTGCAAAAGCAAACGAAGAAATTACAAAGGAACACTACCTGGAAGCCGTACAGATTCTGGATCAGCTGTCGGATCATGCAGATATTACAGAGGATGAGAGTGTTATAAGCGTATTGGACCAGGCTGTTTCCAAATATACGGAAGCCCAGCTTGCCCAAGCCCAGGCGGCATTTGCTTCAGAGGGGTATGAATCTGCAATCCGTACGATTAACCCTGCGAAAAATCAGCTGGAAGCACTGGAATATGATACCGATATCATTTCCGGGTGCAGACGGATGGTTCAGGAAAGGATAGATGATTACTACACGTATCAGCCGGTTGATCTGACAACGCTGGAACCATATCTGGAAGATGAAAGGGGGGGATTAAAACTATTTGAGGCAGAGAGGGATACTTTAGGAAATATTTATGACACAGGCTTGTATTCTTCTGGTTTTGAAAGAAGCAGTTCTTCCAAAAAAGGAGATGTAAGAAGTTCAATTTATGCCATAAATGGAAAGTACAATTTACTAACGGCCAAAGGTTTTGTAGGAGAAAAAAACAATCAGATTTATTCTGGTTGGTGGGCGAACGTTCGAATATATGGAGATAACATACTTCTTTTTGAGAAGACGCAAATCACTTCAGAGCAGAAGCCTTATGATATTAGCGTGGATATTACAGGTGTAAATGACTTGAAGATAGAAATCGAGTGTTATAGTGATTCCTATTTGATGGGTGAATACTATGGTTATTTAGGAAATGTCGAATTGAAGAAGACAGTTCCATAATTTTTTTGAAACGTTTATGAATTCAGCGTTCAGCTGCAAGATTAATTCTGTGGATTGCTACTATAAAGGAAAGCACCGATGGAATACAAAACTAGAACAACATGCTTGCGATTCGGTCCATAGAGGCTGAGGATGCAGTGGGTTCAAGCAGGAGAGAGTCTAATTGAAATAATATTGAATATACCAAGGGAGGAATTGAAGTATGAAAAAAGCCGTAGTTGAATTTTCCGGCGTGAAAACACCGTAGTTTTATTATTGGC
>CACZQE010000258.1 GCA_902783205.1 uncultured Lachnospiraceae bacterium
AAAATCCGGAGATGAATTTGCCTTAAGACAGGTGGAAATATTTGCTGACCGTCTGGCGAGAGGACTGTCTCTGATATCCTGCGTGACGGATCCGGAAGAGTTTATCATTGGCGGCGGTGTGTCCAGGGCCGGACAGATCATCCCGGACCTGGTTGCAAAGAACTTCGGCAAGTATGTGTTCGGAGGCCAGAAAAAGACCCGTTTCACACTGGCTGTGCTTGGAAATGATGCCGGAATCTACGGTGCGGCAAGACTGGCAATGAAGTGAAAAAGGCCTGTTGATATTTAGCAATATTTGGAAGAAATACATAAAGAGGGCTATCAAGCCCTCTTTTATTTTGTGCGCTTTCCACATTGAGATTTTTATATATAAATAGTATATTATTTAATGGCTAACTTGATTTTTTTACAAATGAAAATGTATTACGAAGAAAGATACTACTATGTCAGACTTTTTACAGAAACTATCTGAAGGAATTCATAAAGGAACCGTTCTTTGTCAGGAGCCTATGAGCAGGCATACCACTTTCTGTGTCGGAGGGCCGGCAGATTATTTTGTCAGTCCGGGATCACAGGAGGAGGCTGCATTTGCTGTTCGCTGTGCCCGGGAAGAACAGGTGCCTTTTTTTGTTGTCGGTAAGGGAAGTAACCTTCTGGTTTCCGACCGGGGTTACCGGGGCATGATCCTGCAGATCGGAAAGAATCTTCAGGATGTCCGGACAGATGGTACGGTCATCACGGCCGACGCGGGAGCGACACTTGCCATGGTGGCCAGAAGCGCTCTCAACAGTTGTCTGACAGGTCTTGAGTTTGCAGCCGGAATCCCCGGAACAGTGGGCGGCGGCGTCTCTATGAACGCGGGAGCCTATAACGGGGAGATAAAGGACGTCCTCATCGATACGGATGTGCTGACGACTGAAGGCCGGGTGGAAACGATCAAGGCGGAAGATATGGAGCTGTCCTACCGGCGCAGTTGTGTTTTTGACCGTGGCTATATCGTCCTTTCCGCACGTTTCGGACTTGAACGGGGAGACAGGGAGCAGATCCTGGCCAGGATGGAAGAACTTGCATCTGCCAGAAAGAGCAAGCAGCCCCTGGAGTATCCCAGTGCGGGAAGCACCTTTAAGAGGCCGGAAGGATATTTTGCAGGAAAGCTGATTCAGGATGCCGGCCTGAAGGGCTACACGGTAGGGGGCGCCCAGGTTTCGGAAAAACACAGCGGGTTTGTGATCAATAAAGGCGGCGCCACTGCATCGGAGATTGCCTTCCTGATCCGGCGCGTTCAGGAGCAGGTGAAGAAGGCCTATGGCGTGACCATGCATCCGGAAGTTCGTTTTGTGGGTTTTGACGAGTCAGAGGTGACCAGGTGAGACTGATTATTGTGTCGGGCATGTCGGGAGCGGGCAAGACAACCGCCCTCAATATGCTGGAAGACAGAGGATTCTTTTGCGTAGATAATCTGCCGGTCATGCTTTTGCCTAATTTCGGCCAGATGGCGGCCGACAAAGGCATTGAGGTCAATGAGATCGGCGTGGGAGTTGACATCCGGAGCGGAGGGAGACTGAATACCTTTAACGAGCAGCTCCGGCAGCTGAAAGAACAGGGAATCCAGTACGAGATTCTCTTTCTGGACGCGGAGGATCCTGTCCTGATCAAAAGATACAAAGAGACCCGAAGGAAACACCCGCTTTCCAGAGAAGGGCGGATCGAGACCGGGATCATCCGGGAGAGAGAAAAGATTGCCTTTATCCGGGAACAGGCGGATTATATTATAGACACGTCAACCTTGCTGACGCGGGAACTGAAAAAAGAGATCGACAAGATCTGTGATAATGGAGGAAGCTACGGCAATTTCATCGTCACGGTCCTGTCCTTCGGATTCAAAAACGGAATCCCGGCAGACGCGGACCTTGTCTTTGATGTCCGCTTTCTTCCCAATCCCTACTATGAGTCTTCTCTGCGAAGCCTGACCGGAAACTCTGTCAGGGTACGCAATTTCGTAATGAAAAACGGGGACGGGGAGGTCTTCGTGGACAAGCTCGAGGACCTGTTTTCATTTCTCATTCCCCGCTATATTGACGAGGGAAAGAACAATATTGTGATCGGTATCGGATGCACCGGCGGGCGGCACCGGTCGGTGGCAATTGCAGGCGAGCTGTACGACAGACTTCGCGGCCTGCCCTGCACGGCACGGCTGGAACACCGTGATATAGAGAAGGACAAGCGTATCAAAGGATAACTGAGGTGAGCAATGTCATTTTCCTCTGATGTAAAGGAAGAATTGTCAAGAGTGACCGACAGTGAGCAGCACTGCAGGATCGCGGAGCTGTCTGCGATCATCAGTCTGTGCGGCCTTGTCAGAAAACATGCGGGAGGCTACGGAATCCGCCTTCAGACGGAAAATGTTCCGGTGGCCCGCAGATTTTATAAATTGCTGAAGGAGACTTTTTTCCTGCAGCCGGAAGTGTCTGTAAGAAGACATGATTATCTGAAGAAAAACCGTTATTATACCATAACAGTCCGGGACAGCCGGGCCGGAATGAAGATTCTGAAGAGCACGGGAATCCTGAATAATCTGGGTTATATAGATGAAGACAGAGATATTCTGGATAATCCGGTCCTGCAGAGGACCTGCTGCAGAAGGGCTTTTCTTCGGGGCGCGTTTCTCTCCGCAGGATCCATGACGGATCCGGAGAAGAATTATCATTTTGAAGTAGTGTGCTCATCCTTTGAAAAGGCATCGTGGGTACGGGACCTTTTCAATTCCTTCGATCTGGAGGCAAAGATCGTGGAAAGGAAGAAATACTATGTCGTATACATGAAGGAAGGTTCGATGATTTCGGACGCCCTTAATGTGATGGGAGCACATGTTGCACTGATGAAGTTTGAAAATGTGCGGATTCTGAAGGAGGTGCGAAACGAGGTTAACCGCAGGGTGAACTGTGAGGCAGCCAATATTAATAAGACTGTTTCAGCAGCAAGAAAACAAATTGAAGACATTAGATATATAGACAGGACGGTCGGACTTGACTCACTTCCGCTGTCCCTTCGTGATGTTGCTTATGCCAGGCTGGAGGAGCCGGAAATATCACTGAAGGAACTGGGAGCCGGTCTTCGGGTTCCCGTGGGCAAGTCGGGCGTCAACCACAGATTGAGAAAACTGTCACAGATCGCACAGGAGATCCGTGATAAGGGAAGGTATAAATAATTTTCAGCAGGAGGTTAATCATGATTACAAAAGCTATGGAGATTAAGATTCCTCAGGGGCTTGACCCCGGCACAATCGCTCTCTTTATCCAGATTGCGAGTCAGTATGACAGCAGAGTGTATGTTGAAGTGGGTAACAAGAAAGTGAATGCAAAAAGCCTTATGGGTATGATGACCCTTGGCGTTGCCCATGGTGAGGAAGTGACTGTCAGTGCTGACGGCGCTGATGAAAAGCAGGCTCTGCGTCATATCTTAAGTTACCTCAGCAATGAGGAGGAATAATTTCTTAACGTAATCATAATCAGGAAAAGTAAAGAGATGAATAAAAGCGGACGCCGGAATCAAATTTCTGATCCGGCGTCTGTTGTGTCGTCTGTAATATTTATTGGAATTGAGTCTTTGTCGAAGCCGTAGAAATTGTAGAAAAGATTCTCGTCATATGAGAGGACCGTCCACTTCCTGTCCTGTATGCCAAAGACGATTTCACCGTCCATACTCTTTTTCGGGGCTTTTTCTTTTGCGTCCCGGTAGAGATCCAGGATGATCTCTGACAGTTCGCCTTTGTCGGCATCCTTGTCGAAGAGGCCGGTGATATACTTTTTGAAGCGGTCCCAGAGGGAGGAGTCAGTGTCGGTAATCTGTTCTTTCAGCTCCGTCATGACAGCGGACGGCAGTGTGGAGAAGTCAGTGTTTTCCACGTGGACAGTGACGGTACAGCGATTCCAGCTGACCTGGCTTCCGGTAACCTTATAGGAGGCATCTGCGACGATCTCATCGATCAGCGGGTCAAGATCCAGGGAATCCGGATCGATGTACTGGTCAAGGCCCGCCTCGGAAAACTTTTCCGATATGGCCTGCCTTATCACGGCCCTGACGTCGGGATTCTCCTGCAGGGCCGGGGGCCGATACTCAGGGTCCATCTCTGAAAAGTCCATGGCCTTGGCCTGTTCAAAAGCGGAGTTGACTGCCTGGACACATTTACGTTCCACTGTGTGGAGATAATAGCGGTAGGCAGCATAGCCGCCGGCAGCCAGGATCAGAAACAGAAGGGGGATGATGATCAGAGACGGTCGGATACCTGCTTTTTTTCTTCTTCTGGGAACCGGGCTGTAAATTGCGTTGCCGAGGGGGGCATTGCAATTGGGACAATAGAGTTCCTCTTCACTGTAAGGTTTACCACAGTTGGGGCAGTTCACAGGTCTTCACCTCCTTTTTCCGATATTACGGGATTTTTGTTTAAGTATAGGCAGAAGGCCTGAGGCTGTCAAGACGGGATATTTATGCTTTTTCACATTTTTTCATTATCATCTTATTGGTATTTTAGGTAGACAAAAGGTTGAGAAAAGGCTAAAATGTCACTATACTTTCCAGTTGTATTTTGATACATACTGGTGAAGGGCAGGTTGGTTTTTGTGGATAAGGAAAAGAATACATTTTCATGGAAAGAAACAGCGCTGCGGGGAATGACAGCACTCTTTGTCCTGATCAGTGCGATTGTCTTCTTTTTCCTGATCTATAAGATAGAACCTATTTTAAGTTTTTTCGGGCGGATCGTCTCCATACTGATGCCGATCATACTGGGCTGTGCCCTGGCATATCTGTTGAATCCTCTTGTAGTGGCAGCCGAAAGATTTCTGTCGGTAAAGGTGCTGGCCAACATGAAAAGGCCGGCGTCCGCGAAGAAGAAGGCGGGACTTGCCCGGATCCTGGCCATTATTGTGAGCTTTGCTTTCCTGTTTCTGGCCATTTATGTTGTGCTGGTTCTGGTGATTCCCCAGATCTATGTGAACATTCGTAATCTTATATATGCTCTGCCGGGTCAGGTTACGGCTTTCATGAACTGGATCACGGCCATGAGCGAAAACAACGAAGAGCTGAACAGGCTGATACGGCAGGCCTACAGTGAAGGGATGAACTTCCTGACCAACTGGATGAAAACGGACATGCTCGATCAGGTCGGTGTTGTGATCAGCGGCGTAGTGGGAGTCTTTAATACATTGCTGGACTGTCTGGTCGGCGTTATCGTCGCAGTCTATGTCCTGATGAGCAAGGAAACCTTCAAGCGTCAGACAAAGAAGCTGATCTATGCTTTTCTGAATGACAGACAGGCTGAGCTGGTCATCGATGTACTTAAGCAGAGCGACAGGATCTTTGGCGGCTTTATCAGCGGCAAGCTGGTGGACTCACTGATCATCGGGATCCTCTGTTTCATCGGCTGTCTGATTCTGAAACTGCCTTATGCCGTTCTGGTCAGTGTGATCGTGGGCGTGACGAACGTTATTCCCTTCTTTGGGCCTTATATCGGTGCGACCCCGTCATCGATACTGATTCTTCTGGCCAGCCCTTCAAAGGGACTGATTTTTATTGTGTTCATTTTCCTGCTTCAGCAGCTGGACGGCAATGTCATCGGTCCCAAAATCCTGGGTGAGAGCACAGGCCTTTCTCCCTTCTGGGTGGTGTTTGCCATCCTGCTGGGCGGAGGACTTTTCGGAATTGTGGGCATGCTGGTAGGTGTGCCGGTATTCGCGGTTTTTTATTATCTGGTGAAACGTTTTATCAACTATCTGCTTAGGGAAAAAGGTAAAAAAGTATAAAAAATCCTGGGGGATTATAAGGAGGTAAGATATGATCTACACGGTTACATTCAATCCTGCGCTGGACTATGTGGTATTTCTCGAGGGACTTACTCCCGGAGATATCAACCGGTCCGTCAGGGAGTCTATTTTCTACGGTGGAAAAGGAATCAATGTATCCACGATCCTGAATACACTGGGTCTGGAGACATCAGCATTGGGATTCATCGCCGGATTCACCGGCAAGGCCTTAAAGGAAGGCGTTGCCTCTCTGGGAATCCATGCGGATTTCATTGAGCTGCCGGAAGGAAATACCAGAATCAATGTCAAGGTAAAACACGGTGATGAGACAGAAATCAACGGGCAGGGACCGGTGATCACGCCGGAAGCTCTGGACCAGCTTTTCGCGAAACTGGATACTCTTACAGAGGAAGACATACTTGTTCTGGCAGGAAGTATCCCCAACACTCTGCCGGATGATGTCTATGAGAGAATCATGGCAAGACTGGAGCCCAAGGGAATCAGGATCGTAGTAGACGCTACAAAGGACCTTCTGATGAATGTCCTCAAGTATCATCCCTTCCTGATTAAGCCCAATAACCATGAGCTTGGCGAAATGTTCGGCGTGGTCCTGAAGACACCGGAAGAGATTGAGCACTATGCTAAGGAGCTCCAGAAGAAGGGTGCCAGAAATGTCCTGATCTCCATGGCAGGGGACGGAGCAATGCTTATTACGGAAGACGGTCAGACTATTAAGATCGGTACACCGAAAGGCAAAGTTGTCAACTCGGTAGGCGCCGGAGATTCCATGGTAGCAGGATTTGTAGCGGGCTATCTCCGCACAGGCAGCTATGAGGAGGCATTAAAGACGGGTACTGCAGCAGGAAGCGCAACTGCTTTCTCGGAGGGACTCGCATCACTTGAGATGTACAACAGCATGCTTGCGCAGCTGGAGGCATAAAGAAACAGTGATATGACCTGGCTGTAAACGGTACAGTTGCAGACCGGGCATCACCATAAAGGGGAAAGGAGACACTATAATGAGAATTGTTGACCTGTTAAAAAAGGATGCCATTATCCTGAATGCACAGATCGGGAACAAAGATCAGATGATCGACACCCTGATCGCGCTTCATGATAAGGTGGGCAACATCAGCAGCAGAGATGAATACAAAGCCGGCATCATGAAAAGAGAGGCTGAGGGCCCGACAGCGATCGGAGACGGAATCTGTATTCCGCATTCCAAGAACGATGCGGTTATCCAGCCGGGTATCGCTTCTGTTACGATTCCCGAAGGAATTGACTGCCAGGCGCTTGACGGAGGTCTTTCCAAGCTCTTCTTCATGATCGCTGCACCGGCTACCGGTTCCGACGTACATCTGGAGGCGCTGGCAAGACTGTCAACCATCCTGATGGACGGCGCTTTCCGCGAGAAACTCCTTGCGGCAAAGACACCGGAGGAATATCTGGCAGCTATCGATGAGAAAGAAACACAGAAGTTTGGCGCAGCAGAGGAAGCTCCCGCAGAGGCAGCTCCGGCAGCTGCAGCAGCACCCAGGGCAGAAGGCGGCTATCGCATTCTGGCTGTTACAGCATGTCCCACAGGTATTGCTCATACCTATATGGCAGCTGAGTCCCTTGAAGAGAAGGGTAAGGAAATGGGCTATCCGCTGAAGGCTGAGACAAACGGTTCCGGCGGTGCCAAGAATGTACTGACAAAAGAAGAAATCGCAGCTTGTGACGGTATCATCATCGCAGCTGACAAGAATGTCGAGATGGCACGTTTCGACGGAAAACCTGTTGTAAAGACCAAGGTACAGGATGGTATCCACAAACCGCAGGAGCTGATCGAAAAGATCATCAACGGCGAAGCACCCATCTATCACCATACCGGTGAGGCTGCAGCAGATGAAGGCGAAAACGAGAGCTTCGGACATCAGCTTTACAAGCACCTGATGAACGGTGTATCTCACATGCTTCCCTTCGTAATCGGCGGCGGTATTCTGATCGCCCTTGCATTCCTTTTTGACGATTACAGCATCAACCCGGCTAACTTCGGTAAGAACACACCTCTTGCAGCAGTCCTGAAGACTGCCGGCGAGTACGCATTTAACTTTATGCTTCCGATCCTGGCAGGTTACATTGCCATGAGTATCGCTGACAGACCAGGTCTTATGCCCGGTTTCGTAGGCGGATGGATCGCTGCTCAGGGAACTTCCTTCAACAGTATCATCGCCAGTGTAAAGGGTGATGAGGCTGCAGTTGTATCCGGCGGTTTCATCGGCGCTTTATTTGCAGGTTTTGTAGCAGGTTATCTTGTACTCGGTCTCAAGAAGATCACAGAAAAGATGCCTGCATCCATGGATGGTCTGAGACCTATGCTGATCTACCCGGTCGGCGGCCTGGCACTGATCATGGCAGTTATGTTTGCTGTCAACCCCTTCTTCGCATGGCTGAATACACTTCTGGCTAATGCACTGGGATCTCTTGGCGGCGCAAATGCTGTTCTCCTCGGAGCAGTAGTAGGCGGTATGATGTCCATCGACATGGGCGGCCCGTTCAACAAGGCTTCCTACGTATTCGGTACGGCGGCGCTGGCAACAGCGACAGAGGCAAGCCCCCAGGGCTTCATGATCATGGCTGCAGTTATGGCAGGCGGAATGGTTCCTCCGATCGCTATCGCTATCTCCTCTTGGTTATTCAAGACCAAGTTCACGGATAATGACCGTGCAAATGCTCCGGTTAATGCGATCATGGGTCTCTGCTTCATTTCCGAGGCAGCTATCCCCTACGCTGCAGGAGATCCGGGACATGTCATCCCCTCCTGTGTAATAGGATCTGCAGTAGCAGGCGCTCTGTCCATGCTGTTCGGATGTACTCTCCGTGCTCCTCATGGCGGAATCTTCGTTATCCCGACCATCGGAAATCCGGTTATGTACCTCTTTGCACTTCTGATCGGCTCTGTAGTAGGAGCAGTTCTTCTGGGTGTTCTCAGAAAAGATGTTACAGCTAAATAAATAAAAGTTCAGCCGGAAATAACCGGCTGTAACGGTCACGGAACTGCTGTCAGACGAATCCTTCGTCCGGCAGCAGTTTTTTTGTTCCCCGGCCCGGTCCGGCGGCCCGGAAGGTTGACTTTCTAATAACAAGAAATTATAATTAGTATGAGTAATAATCGAAATACATTTTAGTGGGGGTCAATATGAGTTTTATGAATGAACTGCCTCTTACAGGCGTAAAAAATGCGAGAGATCTTGGCGGTATTATGACAGCAGACGGTAAGCGCATCAAGGATAAAAAGCTGATCCGCAGCGGCGCTCTGTGTGGTGCGACCGGAGAAGACTTAAGAATCCTTTTTGAAGATTATGATGTGAAGACTGTGATCGACCTGCGTACCGCAAGGGAGAGAAAGCTGATGCCCAATCCCTGCATGCCGGACATCTCCGAGATCTGGAATCCTCTTTACATGGAGGATATTCAGGGCCTTGGCGTATTCAAGCCCGATGATACGGATATTCTGATGAACCGTCTGAAATCCATGTTTATCCTTGATACGGACCGTGAGATCCTGCGGGAAGACGCTGCAAAGCAGGTACGTGACATGGTCGTGACGGACGGTTTTGATCCGGAAGCCAGCATGGCAAGATTATATCAGAAGTTTGTTAACAATCAGATCATCCAGAAACAGGTGAAACAGTTCTTCTCCATCATTGCCAACAGAAGGGGCGGAGCTATTTTATGGCACTGTACCGCAGGCAAGGACAGGACAGGCGTGATCACAGCCCTTCTCCTGCATGTGCTGGGTGTACCCAAAGAAACCATTATTGCCAATTATGAGCTTTCCGCAGAGTCCTCAGAGGATGCGGTTGATTTCCTGCTGGGACAGATGTTCCCCGGAAACACGGCAGAGGCAGAAAAGCTCAGAAGCCTTGCAAAACCGCTTTTCGGTGTAAAAACATGCTATATCAGGTCCTTCTTCGATGCGGTTGAGCGTGATTACGTCAGTGTGGATAATTATCTGCAGAAAGCAATCGAGATCCATGTGGACAATGCAGTCAGACTGCGTTCACTTTATCTGGATTAAGGAGAACAGTTGCTTCTGCGGCCTTGAAAGGGGGCGCTGTCATTGAGATTCGAGATAAGTGAAGTGATGCGCCAGGACCGGGTAATGGA
>CACZQE010000259.1 GCA_902783205.1 uncultured Lachnospiraceae bacterium
AAGCTTACGGGCTTTGACAGGCCGGATACTGTTCTCTGCGGAGTGGAGACCAGGACTTCCTCACCGGTGAGGATCCTGAGAAACGATTTAAGACAAAGCAACGTGGAAGGAATCTTTCCCTGCGGCGAAGGGGCAGGCTATGCGGGAGGTATCACTTCCGCGGCCATGGACGGCCTGAAGACTGCCGAAGCCCTGGCTGCCGGGATTCTCTCACGTTACGGATCATAAAGGAGGATTGTAATGAGAAGTGAAGATATAGACAGAATCAATACCCTCTATCATAAGATGAAGGCAGTGGGCCTTACGCCGGAGGAAGCCGAAGAGCAGAAAAGACTGCGTCAGGAGTACATTATGTCCATAAGAAGGAACCTCAGGGGGTCCCTGGACAACATTTCCATTCAGGAAGAGGACGGTTCCATTACAGATCTTGGAAAGAAACACGGAAAAAAATGAGGACTTTTGTCCCGTAATCAGAGCAGAAAGCCGCACCGGAAATCACGTATGTGACGAAAGGGGCGGCTTTTTTCCGCCATGCAGAATTTCATGAAGACAGAGCTTGCAATTAGTCAATTTTACGATATTGACCAACTGTTTGACATTTTTCAACTTGACGTCAGTAAAAGTACGATTATAATAGATATGTAAATCTGAAATGGAGGTTTTTGTTTTGCTGTACTTCGGTAAAGCTATATCAAAATACAGAAAGCTTGTACTGCTCATAGGTTTTCTTCTTCTGATACCATCAGTAATCGGCATGGCTTTAACACCTGTCAATTACGATTTGCTCAGTTACCTTCCGGAGTCTCTGGACACGATCCGCGGCCAGAATATCATGGTGGATGAGTACGGTATAGGCGCTTTTTCCATGGTTGTTGTCGAAAACATGGAACTTAAGGATGTTCAGAAACTGGAAAAGAAGTTTGAAGAGGTAGATCACGTCAAGTCCGTTTTATGGTATGATGATGTCGCTGATCTGAATCTTCCGGTTTCCATGATTCCGAAGAGGTTCAGGGAGGCTTTTTTTAATGGTGATGCCACCCTCATGATCGCCCTGTTCGATGATACGACTTCATCCAAATCTTCGATGGAAGCGGTCACCCAAATGCGAAAGATCGCCACCAAGCAGTGCTTTATCAGCGGTATGTCCGGTGTGGTCAATGACATTAAGGACATAGCATTAAAGGAACTGCCGGTTTATGTGGTGATTGCCGCTATTCTCTCGCTGATCGTTCTGGAACTGACTATGGATTCAGTCCTGATCCCGGTCTTTTTCCTGGTCAGCATCGGTGTGGCCATTCTCTATAATCTGGGCACCAATTATTTTCTTGGATCGGTGTCCTATGTCACAAAGGCTCTGACGGCAGTTCTTCAGCTGGGCGTAACTATGGACTACTCTATCTTTCTCCTGGACAGTTATGAGGAGGATAAGGAGGAATACGGCGATCCGGAAGAGGCCATGAGCCATGCGATCGCAAAGACATTTACTTCCATACTGGGAAGTTCTGTTACAACAGTGGCGGGATTTGCTGCCCTGTGTTTTATGACTTTTGCTCTGGGACGAGATCTGGGTATCGTAATGGCCAAGGGGGTTCTGATCGGCCTTCTGGTATGTGTGACCATACTGCCTTCTCTGATCCTGGCTTTCGACAGGCCCATAGAGCGCTTTTCCCACAAGCCGGTGATCAGCGGGGGACAGAGGCTGTCCGCTTTTATCGTCCGCCATCATAAACTCTGGATCGTGGCATTTCTGATCCTGCTTGTGCCTGCCATCTACGGCAACACGCATGTGGAGAGTTACTATAATATAGCAAGTTCTCTTCCGGACTATCTGCCCGGCAATGTGGCAACGAAAAAGCTGGAAGAAGATTTTGATATGGCCAGTGTCCATATGATCATGATGGACAAAGGCATTGATGATGTCAGTAAGCGGAAAATGCTTAAGGATATCGAGGATGTCAAGGGAGTCAAATGGTGCATCGGAAAGAGCACATTTGTCGGTGCAAATGTTCCGGACTCCATGATACCGAAACGGATTCTGGAAGTTTTCCAGAGTGATGAGAAGGAGATTGCCTTCGTCGGTTCAGAATACCACCAGGCAACCCCGGAAGTGAATCAGCAGATCGGCAAGATCAATAAGATCACCGCCTCTTACGGAGACGGGATCCTCGTGATCGGAGAGGGCCCGATGATGAAGGATCTGGAGGATACCACAAATGTGGATATCCGAAATGTCAATATTGCATCCATTCTTGCCATCTTTGTGATTATAATGATCGTGTTCAGATCCATATCGCTGCCTGCCATTCTGGTGGCGATCATAGAGTTCGCGATCTGTCTGAATATGGCCATACCCTACTACATGGGTACAAAACTTCCCTTTGTGGCAAGCATTGTGATCGGAACGATCCAGCTGGGCGCAACAGTGGATTATGCCATAGTCATGACAACCAGATATGTCAGAGAGAGGCAGGCAGGTAAGGACAAGAAGGAAGCCGTAGCTTTAAGCCACAGCGCCAATGAGATTTCAATCTTTACCAGTGCCATGTGTCTCTTTGCAGCTACCTTTGGCGTGTCTGTGTATTCCAGTGCCGACATGATCGGTTCCATCTGTACACTGCTCGCCCGCGGCTGCCTGATGAGTATGTTTATTGTCCAGACACTCCTGCCGGCCCTGCTGCTGCTTTTTGACAAGCTGATCTGCAAGACGACAATGGGAATGGGCCATATTGATTATTAGTTATACAGATAGATCTGACAGAAAAAGGAGGTTTCTGTATGCGGAAACAAAGGCTTATCCGATGCTTTTCCGGAGCCTTTGCCCTGATCATGAGTGCCATGATGGCGGCTTCTGCCGTCGTAATGCCTGTGAGCGCAAAGACAGGGAGCGGAAAAGATGAGGATAAAACAGAGACAGTCTATGTCAATGCGGATGCCGAAGGGAATATCACGGACATCACCGTCAGCGACTGGCTCAGGAACAAGGACGGCTCGGCGACCATAGAAGATAAATCCCGGCTGTCTGATATTAAAAACACAAAAGGTGACGAGACATTTACACAGGGCAGTGACGATTCCGTTACATGGAAAGCCGGGGGGAATGATATATATTATCAGGGTACCTCTGATGAAGAGCTTCCGGTCACTGTGAAAGTAACTTATTACCTGGACGGGAAGAAAATCAAAGGAAAGGATCTGGCCGGAAAGTCCGGAAAGGTGAAAATCCGTTTCGATTATGATAACAATGCCTATGAACAGGTGGAGGTGAATGGCAGAAAATATACGGTCAATACTCCATTCACCTGTATCAGTGCCATGATTCTCGATTCCGAGTATTTTGACAATATTGAAGTTGAGAACGGACAGGTAATATCCGACGGTGACAGAAACATTGTAGTAGGCATGGCATTTCCCGGCCTTTCGAACAGCCTGTCTCTTTCATCTTATGAAAAACTTGAGGATGTAGATATCCCGGAACATGTGGAAGTTACTGCTGACGCAAAAGATTTTCAGATTTCACTGACCGGAACCGTGATCAAAAACGGTCTGACCGAAGACATGGACCTGCACGACCTGGATGATGTGGATGATCTGAAAGACGATATAGATAAACTGACAGACGCTTCCGGCAAGCTGGTAGACGGATCCCGGGAACTGTCCGACGGTCTGAAACTCTTAAACGGATCTTTCGGAACCTACGGAGACGGGGTAAAAAAGGCGGGTAAAGGAAGCAGCGAGCTTTCCGCCGGACTGAAAAAGATCGACAAAAACTCCGTGCTTGTAACGGGAGGCGCCAAAGATCTCAAGAACGGACTGGTACAGCTGAAAGAGGGAACTGCCTCCTTAAAGCAGGGAATCAATGACTATACGGACGGTCTTACCACGCTTGATCAGGCGATCAGCCAGGTGGCAGACGGCACCGGTGACCTGCGGGGAGGGGCAAAGGCTCTGGAATCAGGAACTGAGGGTATGTATGCCGGTATGAGCCGCTTTTCAGCCGGCATGAACCAGCTCTGCACCAGCCTGTCTGCTGTCAGCAGCAGTCTTGAAAAAGCCAGCGAGTCCGTAAGTCTTCCTGATGCGGAAGAACTGGCAAAGGTGGAAGCTGCAAGAAAGCAGCTGGATCAGGACCTTGAAAAACTGCAGAAACTGAGCGATGAGATCGATAAGGCTTTTGAGACGATTGAGAACATAAAGAGTAAGACCCAGACTCACAATGAGCAGGTCAAAAAGCAGTATGATGACACCAAAAAGGCCCTGGACAAGGTAAATGACAAGGCGGATGATGCCGCCAATGAAAGTCTGAAAAGCCAGGCCGGCCAGATTGACGGCAAAGCGACCGAAAAGGCAAGATCCGCCGCCAAAGATGCGGTGAACGGCGTCAGCCTTCCTGATGCCGACATAGAGGGTCTGACACCGGAACAGAAGAAGAAGGTGGAAGAGAAACTTTCAGATCTTAAGAAAAACTGTGCTTCTGCCGCAGGCGGCATCAGTGTGAGCGGCACAACAGACGGAGTATCCCTTGATACGGGAGACGTTTCCGCGGATGCCGAGGCTGCTTTGGGAGACCAGGCTCTGACCCTGGAGATTCCGGAAATCGAGAAGCCTTCAGAGGATCTGAAAGCCCTGATGGCCGATATAGATACCCAGCTGAAAGTCCTGACCGACTTTTCGAAGAAATACGAGGGACTTGCAGAATACTTTGCTACTGTGAAAGGATGCTCCGGCAATCTGAAAGAGATCAGTGCAGGATTTGGTCAGCTGAAAGAGAGCCTCAGCGGTGAGAAAGGTATGCTGGACGGTATGAAGGACCTCAAGCAGGGCGCATCTTCCATGCATACAGGAATTGAAACCCTGCAGCTCTACCTGGACATGCTGAAAGCAGGCTCAGGACAGCTTAATGAAAACAGTCCCATGCTCAGAAAAGGAGCAGAAGACCTGGATCAGGGAACAGGGCAGATTCTTAACGGAACCGGCCTTCTGATCGCAGGTGCCGATACTTATACGAACGCGATCCACCTGGCATCCCAGGGCTCAGATGAACTTTCTGCCGGAATGGGCAAACTGACGGGTGCCACAAACAAGGTGGGAAGCGGTATCGGAAAACTGGCTGACGGATCGGGAGAGCTTTCCGACGGCATGAGCAAGTTTGACGATGAAGGAATCAGCAA
>CACZQE010000260.1 GCA_902783205.1 uncultured Lachnospiraceae bacterium
GAGAAGGTGGGATTCGAACCCACGGTACCTTTCGGTATCACTAGTTTTCAAGACTAGCTCCTTAAACCACTCGGACACCTCTCCACACTATGTATTGCGCCGCCTTTCGGCGGCGACATTAAATATATTAGCATTTTTACTGATTCGTGTCAATCGTTTTTTGAAAGGCTTCAGTAATTGCTGATGGGTATTTCCGATTCGTCGAAAGACTCCACACTGAGGATCACTGCGTGGAAGCTGTAGCTGTCGCTGACCCTTACTTCCACCCTGTCATCTTTCTTATGTCCCAGCAGGGCTTTGCCCAGAGGCGACTCTATGCTGACCCTGCCCTTGAGGGCATTGGCCCGCATGGTGGTAACAATGTAACAGGTCTGTTCCACTCCGTCTTCTTCCATATAAAGGCGGACCTTCTTATTGAGTCCTGCCTCGTCCTCGTCACGCCGGTCTTCAATCATAACGGCATTTCTGATCGCCCGCTCCAGATAGCGGATCCTGCTGTCATTTTTGTTTTTCTCTCTTTTTGCCGCATGGTATTCGAAGTTTTCACTCAGGTCTCCGTGGGACCTGGCTTCCTTTACTTTCTCCAGCAGCTCGGGGCGGAGATCTCTTTTACGGTAAAGGATCTCATCCTCCATTTTTCTGATATCTTCTTTTGTCAGGCGGTAACCCATGATCTGCTCCTTCTATCTGGATTTCAGTTCTTTCCAGAGTCTGTTGTAGTATTCTTCTGTATCTTTTCCAAGATACTGGTAAACTTCGCATCTGTCCAGGATCTCATCCGGCGGGAAAATGGTCGTATCCTCCCTGGTTTCCTCGTCCAGGCTGTCATAGACTGCTTTGTTGGGCGTGCAGTAATAAATGTAATCAAAATTCATAGCCGCCACGTCCTCCCGGTTCATGAAATCAATAAAGGCTTCCGCTTCCTTTTTATGACGGCAGCTTTTAGGTATGAACCAGCAGTCAAACCAGATGTTGGATCCTTCTTTCGGCACGGCATAGTCCAGTGATTCATTCGTATCCATAGCTTCGGTGGCGTCTCCGGAATAGACAACAGCCATGGAGGCATCTCCGGAGATCATGGCATCCCTGCTCTCATCCACCAGGTAGGCAGCCACCAGGGGCTTCTGTTTGATCAGCAGTTTCTGGGCAGCATCCAGTTCCTTACGGTTTTTTGTATTGAGGGAACAGCCCTTCCATTTAAGGGGTACCAGAAATGCGTCACGCATACTGTTTTCCATAATGATTTCTCCCCGGTACTTCTCGTCCCACAGGATGCCCCAGCTTTCGACAGGCTCTTTCACTTTTTCCGTATCATAGAGGATTCCTACCGTCCCGAGAAGATAAGGAACCGCATATCTGTTATCCGGATCGAATCTGGTGCATTTTTCCATATATTTCTCATCCAGATTGGAGAGATAGTCCATGGACGAGGGGTCATAGGGCAGAGTCTCTCCTTCCCGGATCATTTTTTCAATCATATAATCCGACGTGCAGATCAGATCATAGTTGATGACGCCGGATTTGTATTTGGTATACATGTCCTCTGGTGTGACATATTCTTCATAGCGGACGCGGATTCCGGTTTCCTTCTCAAACATGTTGATGGTTTCCCGGTCAATGTAATCTCCGTAGTTAAAAACGACCAGAGATCTCTCGTCGCCGCCGTCCCCCCTGCCGGTGCAGCCTGCGGTCATGAGGATTATTATGAGTCCTGTTAAAATCACACCGTATGTAAATAGTTTCTTCAATAGATACGGTCTCCTTTCCCGCGGGATGCCGACATCCTGTTAATGATGCCGAGCAGAATGATGATGGCAAAGAAAAACAGTGTGGACAGGGCGTACATCTGGGGATTGATCCCCCTTCGCAGCTGCTGATAAAGCATGGTAGAGATGGTGTTCATTCCCGGTCCCTTTGTAAAGTATGTCACCACGAAGTCATCCATGGATATGGTAAATGCGAATACAAAGCCCGATATGATGCCGGGCACAATATCCGGAAATACAACTTTCCAGAAAGCGGTCCATCCGTTTGCCCCCAGATCCAGAGCCGCCTCATAGACATTTTTATCCATTCCCGCCAGGCGGGGCCATACATTTAAAATAACGTAGGGCAGTCCCAGCGTGATATGGGCGATCAGGACCGACAGAAAACCGAGGGACATAAATCTTGCAAAAAGAAGCATGATCGCGATACCGGTCACGATATCCGCATTGAGAAGCGGGATATCGGCCGTCCCCTCCAGAAGGTTCCGGGTCTTTCTACCAAGAGCAGTCATGCCGATGCAGAGCATTGTCCCGATCACTGCCGCCGCGAGGGCCGCGCCTGTGGTCAGTACCAGGGAGGTCTTTACCGCCGCGATCACCTCTTCATTACGGAAAAGGTCTGTATACCAGTGAAGGGTGAAGCCGCCCCAGACAGTCCTGGCTTTCGAATCGTTAAAAGAGCAGACGAAAAGGATCAGAAGGGGTGCATAAAGAAGGAAACACACCACAAACACATATCCTCTTTCAATCCATTTCCGAAGATTTACCATAATCTGTTGTCTCCTTCGTTATCGCTGTTATTACGCATGACGGCCATACTCAGGAATATGAAGATCATGAGGACAATGGACAGTCCTGATCCCAGATTCCAGTTAGATGTCATGTTGAATTCCTGCTCAATCACATTTCCAAAGAGGAGGATCTTGGATCCTCCCAGGATATCCGCCACCACGAATTCCGACACGCTGGGAATAAATACCATCACGATGCCGCTGATCACACCCGGAAGGGACAGGGGCAGTATGATTTCCCGGAATGTTGTCGCGGAATCCGCGCCCAGATCGCGGGCAGCCTCCACCACGTCTCTGTCGATTTTGCACAGAGCATTGTAGATGGGCAGGATCATAAAGGGAATATAATCATAAACCATTCCGATCAGGATGGCCCCTTTGGAGTACATGATCCTAAGGGGACTTATGCCAAGCAGCCCCAGCAGATAATTCAGGATACCTGTCCTGGACAGGATCATCTGCAGGGCGAGGATGCGGAGCAGAAAGTTGATCCACATGGGCAGTACAAAGAGCATGATCACCAGTCCTGCACTGTTCCGAAACCGCATGCTAAGGATGTAGCTTAAGGGATAGGAAATCACCAGGCAGATCACCGTGCTGGCGAGGGCGATCAGCAGAGAATTTGCGAATGCCCTGTAATGAACAGGATCGGTGACCGCTGTAATATTGGACCAGGTAAAGGTCCCGTCCGCCGTGGTCATTCCATAGTAAATCACCATGACCAGAGGGAGTATGATAAAGGCTGCCGCCCATATACCATAGGGTGCAGCCAGATATCTTCTTTTGCTTTTATTCATGTGACGAAAACCTGCCTTTCCGGCATATGATCCGGTTATTCTTCCACGGACACAGCCATCTCGTCCTCGGATTCCGGTTTATGCATGATCTGGATATTAAAGGGAATTACGGACAGACTTACCCTGCTGCCCTCCGGGAAACAGGTGGTGCTGTGAACAAGCCACTCATAGCCGCCTGCCATAACGTCCATCTCATAGTGTACTCCCCGGAAGATCAGAGAAGTCACAAGTCCGTCCATCATGCCCTGTCCTTCTTCTTTAAGGACAACGTCTTCCGGGCGGATGACCACATCCACAGGTTTATTCTCCCCGAATCCCACGTCAACACACTCAAACCGTGTCCCGAGGATTTCCACCAGGCAGTCCCTGATCATGATACCGTCCAGAATATTGCTGTCACCGATAAAGTCCGCGACAAAAGCATTTTCCGGCTCATTGTAAATGTCTTCCGGCGTTCCCATCTGCTGGATATAGCCCTGGTTCATGACAACGATCTTGTCTGACATGGTCAGGGCTTCATCCTGGTCATGGGTCACATATACGAAAGTGATGCCCAGTTCTTCCTTAAGGCGCATCAGTTCGTACTGCATGTCCTGTCGGAGCTTTAAGTCCAGAGCTCCCAAAGGTTCGTCCAGAAGGAGGACTTTTGGTTCATTTACGATAGCTCTTGCTATGGCGATCCGCTGCTGCTGTCCGCCGCTCAGAGAAGAAGGCATCCGCTTCTCATAGCCGTCCAGGTTGACAAGCTTTAAAGCATAGGAAATTATGTCCTTTATATAATCTGAAGACCGCCGCCGGATCCTGAGTCCGAAAGCGATGTTTTCCTCCACTGTCATATGCTCAAAAAGGGCATATTTCTGGAAGACCGTGTTGAGATTCCTCTGGTTTGGGGGCAGCATGGTTATATCTTTGCCGTCGAAGATGACCCTGCCGCTGTCAGGTGTTTCAAAGCCGCCGATGATCCGCAGGGTCGTTGTCTTGCCGCAGCCGGAAGGTCCTAACAGTGTCAGGAATTCCTGCTCCCGGATATCCAGGCAGAGATCGTCAAGCACCTCCGTATTGCCAAAAGATTTTGAAATGTGGGATAAGGATATCAGTATATTACTCATTAATTTACCCGGTCCTTTTCAGGGTGCCGCACAATATGGGGATGGTTTCATGGTTACGCAAAACATTCGGCGATCCCGGCAGGGACCCCCGAATGCTGTGTTTTTACTGTCTGTAGTTTCCGTCTTCAGGTACTGATTATTTATCTTCTTTGACCCAGGCAATTCTGTTGCCGAGGATCTCTGCAATTTTCGTTACGACCGGTTTCATGATCACCAGGGCGTCTTCTCTGTCCTTTCCGGCAGCAGTCACGCGGATCAGGACACCGTCCTCCTTTGCGTAAGTTGCCACTGTGGGATTGGAATTGTCGAGAATGTCTCCCAGTTCATCCGCAACAGGACCCTCGCCGATCACCTTGAGGGGCAGTTCATCCGGTCCTTTCAGCTTGATGTTGATGGAAACGAACACCTGGGTGGAAAGGCGGTTTAAGAACATGCTGCAGGCAAGCTCCAGCAGTGCTTTCATCTCCTTGGGCGGTCCGGGAAGCATGACAACTGCCTGCTCGCCCTTTGCCATGATAATGCCGGGCGCCAGACCCTCCGGATTCTGAATGATGATAGAATCCTCAGGTACCATAGCCTGCTTTTTCTGGCCTTCTGACATATTGAAGATTCCGTATGACTCCAGCCTGTCCCTTACATGCTCATAAGTTGTCTCGTCAAAGCGAAGTCTTTTTCCGAAATACTCCGCAGTGATTTCCTTGGTCATATCATCCTTTGTAGGTCCCATTCCTCCTGTCATAATGATCAGGCTGGATCTGGAGAGAGCTACTTCAAGGGCACCCTTCAGCCTGTCGGCATTATCACCCACAACTGTATGATAAAAAAGGTCTATTCCAAGATGCGCCAGCTTTTTGGAAATGTACTGGGCATTCGTATTGACAATATCTCCGAGCAAGAGCTCCGTTCCCACACAAAGTATTTCCGCTCCCATAGTGCTACCTCCTCCCGCAGGTGTCTCCACCCCGGTACTGAAAAAACTTTTTCAAGGCCGGAACATGCCTTAGCCTGTCCCGGCCTTTGTTCGTCTGATTAGTCTTTATATCCGGATCCTATCTTCTCTGAAGAAAAGTCGGGATCTTGATTTCCATGTCGCCTGTATCAACCGGAGCACTTTCAGCAGGTGCGCTGTGAGCGCCGCTGTTTGCGTTCTCAGTTGCCTTTGCTGCCTCTTCCGGCTTCTTTTCAGCCTCTTTTACCGGTAAGGATACCTGTCCCGCACCGGATACATCCTCAAGGCCTGTAGCGATGATGGTGATGCTTACTTCGTCTTCAACGACCTCATCATCTCCGTCTACATTACCGAAGATGATATTGGCAGAATCTCCTGCCACCTCTGTCAGGTAGGATACTGCCTCATATACTTCCTGAATTCCTACATCACCGGAGAAGTTGATGATGATATCGGAAGCGCCTGCGACTGTTGTCTCAAGCAGCGGGCTCTCCATGGCAACCTTGATTGCCTCGACAGCCTTGTCGTCTCCCTGTCCTGTACCGATACCGATGTGAGCGATACCCTTGTCTCTCATGACTGTCTGGATATCCGCGAAGTCCAGGTTGATCAGACCGGGCTTGAAGATCAGGTCCGTGATACCCTGCACACCCTGCTGGAGTACTTCATCCGCTTTTTTGAATGCATCCTTGATCGTTGTGCGCTTGTCGCAGATCTTAAGAAGCTTCTCATTGGGAATCACGATCAGTGTATCCACATTAGCCTTCAGCTTTTCGATACCGGCCAGCGCGTTGCGCATTCTCGGCTTTCCTTCGAAATTAAAGGGCTTGGTTACAACACCTACTGTAAGGATTCCAAGCTCTTTGGTAATCTCTGCAACAACAGGAGCCGCTCCGGTTCCTGTACCGCCGCCCATACCACAAGTTACGAATACCATGTCGGCATCCTTGACCAGCTCGGTGATCTGCTCACGGTTTTCCTGTACCGCTGCCTCACCAATCTCAGGTTTCGCGCCGGCGCCAAGTCCCTTTGTCAGCTTCTCGCCGATCTGTACTTTTGTGGGAGCTTTACAGCGGTTCAGAACCTGACGGTCTGTGTTGATACCGATCAGATCCACACCCTCGATGGCCTCGTCGACCATACGGTTCACTGCATTGTTCCCGGCTCCGCCGACACCGACTACCAAGATTTTTGCCTGTCCTAAATCATCATTTGTCATAATTTCCAGCAAGGTCTTTTCCTCCTTAATTCACACAAATCCTAAGATTTGCCATTGTATGCCATATTAGTTATATAATACGTTCTTTTAGTGATTTTATCAACCTCTAATTTCACATTTGTGTAATATCTTTTCCATATTTTGTAATACAGTTCTACTTCTTTTTCTTTTTGGTCGAGTCCTTGGTTTTGCGGAAGGTCACGAATTCTTTTTCATCCGTGAACAGGTGCATGTCAATCACACCCTCGTCGGCAACTTCAGATACGGCTTCGATCTCGCTTTTGACCCGGGACAGTTTCCCGTCAAGACATGTCATGGGACCAAGGTAGATCCTGTATTTTCCCGAGACAATGGTCACATCGTCCTCCCCGTCAAAATGAATCTCGGACACCTGCAGCCTGTAGGCGATAATTTTTTTCGTCAACAGGACGATCGTGTTATAGTAGTTGCCTTCCACTCTGATTTTCTCTTTCGGCTTCACCTCCCTGAACTTGACACCTGTAATGACCGGGACATTTTCAAACAGTGTTTTCCTGCTTTCCATGGCAACGCCCTGCTCATTAAAATAGAAGTATCTTTTCATGTATTCAAAAACACCGGCGCGAAGTTTTTCCTTCACTTTGATGACCAGAACATGATTATCCCTGATCTCCATATGCACTGTCTCCACAAATGGAAGATAGGTGTGTCGGAAAATCCTGTTCTGAATGACCATTGCCAGTGTATTGGGCACATAATCCTCTTTTTTCATCGCGTTGACGATCTCATCGGTGGAATATGTCACATTGCCTTCCACTTCTATGGAAGAGACCGAGAATTCCGTCACGATCAGGTAGCTTCCAATACCGGCCAGCGCAAGGAAAAAGACCGTGAGAAGAATCCTGGTCCATCTGCGGATCTTCCTCTTTCTCTCTCTTATATATCTTCTGTTATTCCTCTCGTCAGCCATATGTTACCTCTTAAAATATCCGGCAGGCCGGATCTTATTTACGTATTCTGATATACCGTGACACGGACAGCACAACGCCCATCTCGATCAGCAGGAAGAAGAGCGAACTTCCGCCGTAACTGATAAAAGGAAGGGGGATTCCCGTATTGGGCATGGTGTTTGTCGCAACGGCAATATTGATAAAGACCTGGATCCCGATGTGGGCGATGACCCCTACTACCAGCATGGATCCGAAAAGATCGGGCGCGTTCATGGCCACTACCACAAAACGCCAGATCAGCACCGCGAACAGAAGGATGACGCAGATGGCGCCGAAAAGGCCAAGTTCTTCACAGACTATGGAAAAGATCATATCATTGAAGGCCTCGGGCAGGATCATCTTCTGCATACTCTGCCCCAGCCCTTTTCCGAAAAGTCCGCCTGATCCGATGGCATAGAGGGCGGCCATGGTCTGTTCTCCGTTCTTTGCATGCTCCGGATCCAGCCAGGCTGTGATTCTGTCCATCCTGTATCCCTGCAGTTTGATCATGACAGCAACACCGGCCGCTCCTAAAAGGACCGGGATGCTGAAAGGTATATATTTGGGATTGATCACGAATATCATGATAAATGTAATGGCAAGCAGGATAACCGCCGTGGAAAGGTTCTCCACAGCCACGATGCCGATCATGAACAAGGCAATCAGGAATGGCTTCCAGAGTTCCTGCCAGTACTGCATGTCTCTGACATGGCGGCAAAGGAAAGAAGCCAGGAAAATGATCATGGCCATTTTAGCCATCTCCGAAGGCTGAAAGCCGATGGGGCCAATATAGATCCATCTCTGGGATCCGTTAGTGGTTATACCTACAAGCCTTGTGGCTACCAGCACCATAAAGGTTCCGCCGAAAATAATCCACGTCAGGATTTTGTTGTTGTAGAAATGATAGTCAATCTGCGATACGAAAAGCATGGCAGCCACACCGATCGCGGCAAAAAGCCCCTGCCTTTTCAGCCAGTGCATGGTATCTCCGTATACAAGACTGCCCCTGTAGGAGCTGGTTGAATACAGGATGACAAGTCCGAATCCCAGCAGGAAAAGGACCAGAAAGAGCATGGCATAATCCATGCTGTGGGCATGCAGCCCTTTCACGGGAGCATTATCCTGTTTTTCATGTCTTCCGTACCCTGCGGCTCTTTTCTCATTCATGCATTTTCTCCACTAAAGCTTCGAACAATTTCCTTAAAAACATTTCCCCTCACTTCATAGTTGGGGAACATACCCCAGCTGGCGCAGGCCGGCGAGAGGAGGACAGCGTCTCCGGGACGTGCCAGGCTTCGGGCCTTTTTCAGGGCATCTTCCATATCGGACGCCATTACGATATCCGTAAATCCATGCGCCCGGGCTGTTTCGGCAATCTTGTCCGCCGTCTGCCCCATCAGGATCAGATATCTTACCCTGCCGTCAAACGCCTCGATCCAGCTGTCATATTCAGACTTCTTATCATAGCCGCCTCCGATCAGGATCGTCGGCCGGCTCATGGCCCGGATGCCCTTGATGGCTGCATCCGGATTGGTTCCTTTTGAATCGTTATAGTATTCCACGCCGTCAACCGTATCCACATACTCGATCCTGTGTTCCACTGCCCTGAAGCACTTCACGGCCTCGCCGATCACGTCGGCGGGAACACCCATAAAATAAGTAATACCGATAGCGGCAAGGATATTTTCCTGGTTATGGCTGCCCGGAAGCAGGACCTCGTCGGTCCCGGCCACCCGGATTTCCTTTCCTCCGTCCCTGATCACAAATGCGCCGTCACTTAAGACTATGCCTTCTTCCAGATCGGCCACTCTGCTGAACATGACCGGACGGGCGGATATCTTAGAGGCCATCTGCCTGGTAATGGGATCGTCGTAATTCAGGATCATCACCTGGTCAGAGGTCTGGTTCTTGCCGATGGAACATTTCATATCCGCATAGGCTTCCATGGTTCCGTGCCGGTCCAGATGATC
>CACZQE010000261.1 GCA_902783205.1 uncultured Lachnospiraceae bacterium
CTCACGGCTGTCGAAGGGGACATCCTGTAATCGCGGGTTTGCCACGGCCAGTTCAAAAGCCTTTTTATACTTGGAGAGGGCAACGATGTGTTTCTCGTTGGCTTCAACGACCGGAGCCCAGAGGCATGAAAACATGAGGGACAGATAATTGATGGAAGGTCCGTCAGCCCAGAGTCCGTCATAGTCCCCGGGATAGAAGAGGGCCTCAGTGATGACCTGTCTGCCGCCGCCGGATGTTCCGTGCATGTAGCTTGCAATGATCTCACGGCCGTAAAGAGCACGGGTCAGAGTCTTGCCGACAAGTGTCATCAGGTGGGGTGTTTCATAGGCCCATGATTCGATATGGTCCCACTCCAGCCGGCCGTCCCTGTCAAATCCCCAGGTACAGTCCAGGCGGATGCCGGTGTCGTTATCCGCCACCACGCCGGCGTAGCCGTTGAAAAGGGCCATGGGCCAGGAAATGACATTGAACCTGACGGAAGTGAACCAGTCAACTTCGTTGTTGCTGCCGGCGCCGGCCATGCCCATGAACCTGCCGTTCCACTTGACGGGAAGGTATACACGCATGGTTCCGGTGTGGTTTTCGGAAATCAGATGTTTCATCCGGATCAGATAAAAATCATCGATATTGTCAAGTACGGTCTTCTCCGGTTCGGAGTAAGTACCCTTCGGATAGAAGGTCACATCCTCGAAGAGGACATTGTTAAAAGGTTCAAGCAGGGCAGTGATCCGCTCCTTTGTGACATTTGCGGCCAGTACCTCCTGCATCTGTAAAAATGTATCCGCATCTCCCCATTTGAAAAGAGGGTGCTCAAACCATCTGGTTATAGCATTCATAAGATTTCTCCCGGTTTATAGAAAAGAAGGTATTGCCTTCCTTTTTGATCAGAACCACATAAATAACCACTTTCATTTTATCAGAGAAGAAGGCTGTCTACAATATAATAATCTGAAAAGGCAGGTGCTTGTTTTGTGTATTCTGAGTAAGAGAAAAGACAAAAACCGTAAAATCTTGTCAGATTTGCAGGTAGATTTTTCCAGTTTACGATGGTAGAATTTAGAACGGTTGCGAAAATCAGCCGGAAAGGAAGAGATTATGGAGACAGCCGTCAAGAGCCGTACAGGCAGAAACAGCAAATGGGATAATCTGAGATGCGTTTTGATCCTTGCCGTAGTGGCAGGACATTTTGTCAACCAGTTTACGGATGATTCACTTATGATGAGGACGATCGCTCTCTTTATATATACATGGCATATGCCGCTTTTTATCTTTGTGGCAGGCCTTATGACAAAAAAATGGGACCGGACCCGTCCGTTTAAATGGACAAGACCGGTCTATTTTGTTTTAATCGGTTATGTGCTGAAGTTCCTGATTTACGGGATCAAAACGGCATTCATGAAAAATCCGGACTTTTTCTGGCTTTATGACACAGGCCTTCCCTGGTACATGTTTGCCATGGCAGCCTTCACTGTCCTTGCATGGCTTCTTCGTGATGTAAAGCCCATGATCGTGATGGCATGTTCTGTCACTCTGGCTTTTGTGGCAGGCTATCTGCCCTTTATCGGAAGCTATCTCTGGCTTTCCAGGATCATCGTCTTCTTCCCCTTTTATTATCTGGGCTATCTGACAGATCCGGGAATGGCAGCAGCTGTAACAAGGGACAAAAAGCTCAAGATACTTTCTGCTGCCCTGCTGATTCTTGCGGCAGGCATATGTATCCTGAAGATCAGGACCATATATCCTTATTTCCGCTTATTCACAGCAAGAAATGCCTATGCTTTCATCAATGTGGAAGGATGCAGCGGCTGGACCAGACTGATGTGCGGTCTGATCTCACTGATCCTGGGAGCGGCAGTGCTCTGTCTGGCACCTGAAAAACCCCTGGGGTATGCTACAGTGATCGGACAGAGAACCCTGCAGATTTATTTCTGGCATCGCCTGATTCTTTATGTATTGATGTATTCAGGGCTGATGGGCAGTCTGCAGGACTTACTCTCAGAGACCGGCTTTACACTGGTCTGTCTGCTTCTGGCGGCCGGACTGACTCTGCTCCTGGCACAGCCTGTTTTTGAGAAGCCTCTCAATATGATCCGCGGCCTCCAGGGAGAGGTTATAAAGCAGATGGAGGCTTATTCTGTAAAAGGCCACTCCGCCTCTGCCTCTACATCATCATAAACATACTCCAGTTCATATCCCATATCCCGGAGCATGCGCTTAAGCCGGCGGATGAATCTGCTTCCCAGATGCTCCGTCAGCCGGTCGTAGTTACGGCATTCAAATACATAGTCCTCATCAGTCTCTGACAGGATGTCGGCAAGGGCATCCAGATTATTTCCGAAGTAATCCGGAAAATCCAGGGACTGATTGACGGCTTCAAAAAAATCCTCACGATTTAATATATCATTTCCATCCAGTATGATCTTCATCATTCGTCATCTCCATAAAGAAGGGTAAAGCTCCTGTAGTGATCATCGGTATAATAAATCTGTCCGTCATCGGAGAAAATGATCCGCTTTGCGCCTCTTTTTTTCTTTCCCATTGTATCAATATCACACTCATAGTAAGTTCTGCCTTCCACATCGGGGAGGAGTCCTTCATAATTGCCGAAACGGTCTCCGCCGATGCACATGCCCGGAGCATAGTCATCAAGGCCTCCACCGTGCCAGCCCAGTTTTTTGGCTTCTTTTTTTGTTATAAAGTTGCCCGGAAGACGGCCGTAGTAGATCAGATAGTTCATCACATCTTCCTTGCTCGTATAACTGCCGTCAACGTCCGGCGCTTCATCTGCGGTGCTGCTTTCCGTCAGGTAAACAGCATCTGTGCCTGTGTCTGCCCCGGCATGATGTCTGTCCGTGCACCCGAAGAGGGAGAGGATCAGGAATATTGCCAGCAGAAGGCATGAAACTCTCTTTTTCATTGTGTCATCCTCCTGGATTCATGTTATTATTTCTGCTTTGTCATTATATCATATCCCCTTGCTGTAAGTAAAGAGAATTAGAAAATATAATAAAAAATGTAAAAATTATACTGGTAATTATTTACATTTTGTGATATCCTTTTTAAGGACCTTAACCGTGGAGAGCATGCCTTTAGAAAGGAGCTTTCCATGACTTTGGAAGAGTTTGCAGGATATGTCAGGACACACATCCCGCAGTTTTTATTTGAGGATGAGACCAAAGATACTGAAGGAAGAGCCGGGATCAGCAGAGTACTGAAGAACAACGGAAGGGCGCTCTGCTGCCTGACCGTTTTCGCACCGGGAGAACATGCTTCCCCGGCCATCTATCTGGATGCCTATTATGAGAAGTATGTAAGACGGCTGGAACTGGAAGGGCAGACTGCCTCTTCCTCTATCCTGACGGAGCTGGTCCGGGAGATAGGAGAGGAATACAGGAGGGCTGTCCGGCTGAGGGAGATGGTACCCTTTGACCCGGAAGACTTTACGGGGATCAAGGATAAGACTTTCTTCTGTCTGGTCAATTATGAGAGGAACAGGGAACTGCTCAGTACCTGCCCCCATCTGCGGCTGGGAGACCTGGCACTGACTTTCCGGATCCTGGTCAGCCGCAGGGATGATGTTATAGCCTCTGCCATGGTGACAGACTCTCTGATGGAGAGCTGGGGCCTTTCTGTCCGGGAACTGGCCGGAATCAGCGGATCTGGTACGAGAAGCCTTTTTCCCCCTGTGATCCGTCTGCTGGAGGAAATCCTGCCCGGGGAAATGATTGAGGGACAGATGGATGAACCGGTCTATGTGATCAGTAATGAAACCGGGGTGAACGGAGCGGCGGTCATGTTTTACAAAGGAGTCCTGGAGGA
>CACZQE010000262.1 GCA_902783205.1 uncultured Lachnospiraceae bacterium
GTATCCATTCCGAAGAAAAGATCTTTTATGAAATCCTCCTCAACATTGATATACTGATGGAAGAGTTCGCTCAAATACTTCTGGTCTATATCTCCTCTGGTCCGCATCAGGGAAAACTCAAAAAAGCCGATCATGGGCGGCGGCAGAACAAACTGTCTGTTTCCCTTATAGTACGAGTCTACCAGGAGTCCCTTTTCGCAAAGATGATCCAGCAGTTTTTCCGCTTTGGCTTCGGTAGTTCCCCAGAGTTTTGCAGCCTTCTTCAGTGTAAAGGGACGGATAGGCAGCATGGAAACCCATTTTGCCTCTTTTTCCGTAAAAAGGAGGCGGAGGATGCTTGTGAGGGTTTCCGATGCAGGCGCACCCTGCGTAAAATAATTGATTCTCTGTTCCAGACTTTTATATGCATCTCTTGTGGTAAGATGTCCCATTTTTTTCTCCTTTTTCTTTTATTATACAATAGGGCATCTGACCCTTGCAATAACTCGACTATTCTATCGTTTCGTGTTATTCTATAGGAGTAAATATGAATGGTTTCCCAACAAAAAAAGATTCTTTTTTTATGTGTAGAAAGGGTGGTATTTATGCCGATTCTGGCCGCTTTTATGGTGCCGCATCCTCCTATGATCGTTCCGGCCGTCGGAAAGGGCGGAGAAAAGCAGATTGTAAAGACGATCCGCTCCTATGAAAAAGTAGCGGATGAGATTGCCTCCCTGAAACCGGACACGATTATCATTTCGAGTCCGCATACGATCATGTATACAGACTATTTCCATATTTCCCCCGGTTCTTCCGCATCAGGCTCTTTTGCCCGGTTCGGCGCGCCGGAGGTTTCATTCCATGAGATGTATGACAGTGATCTGGTCGGGAAGATTGTAAATCTGGCTGACGAAAAAGCTTTTCCTGCAGGAATGCTGGGAGAAAGAGATCCCGCTCTGGATCACGGTACCATGGTTCCCCTTTATTTTATCAGACAAAAACATAAATCAGGAAAAATTGTAAGAGTCGGTCTTTCCGGATTCCCTCTTGCCATGCATTACCAGCTGGGGCAGCTGATTAAAGAGGCTGTAAATCAGTGTGGAAGAAGGGCGGTTTTCGTCGCCAGCGGCGACCTGTCCCACAAACTTCAGGATTACGGTCCCTACGGCTTTGCAGAGGAAGGCCCTGTTTATGACGCCCGTATAATGGACGTCTGCGGACGGGGAGCATTCGGAGAACTCTTTGACTTTGATGATGCTTTCTGTGAAAAGGCTGCAGAGTGCGGTCACCGTTCCTTTGTAATCATGGCAGGAGCACTGGACGGGCAGTCTGTAAAGGCATGCAGTCTTTCTCATGAAGATGTGACCGGAGTCGGATATGGAATCTGCAGTTTTTATCCTGAAGAGGGAGAGAGCGAAGACAGACATTTCCTGGACCGTTACCTGGACAGGCAGGAGGAAGCGCTTACAGAGCGCAGGGAGAAGGAAGACTCCTATGTTTCCCTCGCCAGAAACTCCCTGGAAGCATATATCCGGCACGGAGTTATCATCTCTGTTCCTTCTTCTCTTCCCCGTGAAATGACAGGTCAGCAGGCGGGCGCATTTGTTTCCATCCATGAACACGGGAAACTGAGGGGCTGTATCGGAACGATCCTTCCGACCCGGAAAAATCTTGCTGAGGAGATTATTCACAATGCCATCAGTGCTTCCACCAGAGATCCCCGGTTCGACCCGATCACAGAGGATGAGCTTCCCTGGCTCGAAATCAGTGTTGATGTTCTCGGCAAGCCTGAACCGATTGATTCCATTAATATGCTGGATGTGAAACGGTACGGTGTCATTGTTACCCACGGTGTAAAAAGAGGCCTTCTTCTGCCGGATCTTGAGGGAGTAGACACACCTGAACAGCAGGTGTCCATCGCTATGAGAAAAGCGGGGATCCGGGACGAAGAGGAGATAGAACTTGAACGCTTTGAAGTAATCCGTCATTATTAAAGGAGGTTGCCTATGGCAGTTTGTCAGACCTGTTTCAGACATTGCCGGATCGAAGAAGGGAAAAGCGGATTCTGTGGAGTCAGAGTGTGCAGGGACGGTCAGATAATTCCCGAAAACTATGGCCGTATTACGTCTTTAGCCCTGGATCCTATAGAAAAAAAGCCTTTGAGACATTTTTACCCGGGAAGCCTGATTCTTTCAGCAGGAAGTTACGGCTGTAATCTTCGCTGTCCCTTCTGTCAGAATCATGAAATCAGCTGGTCTGACCGGGCCATGGCTTATAAGGATGCCGGAGAGCCGGTCAGTCCCGAGGAACTTGCTGCGACGGCATTTTATTACAGAAACTCCGGCAATATCGGCCTGGCATTTACCTATAACGAGCCTCTGATATCTTATGAATATGTGAGGGATACAGCGAGACTGGTTCATGAGAACGGCATGAAAAATGTCCTGGTGACTAATGGAACAGCAGACCTGTCTGTCCTGGAGGAAATTGTCCCTTACATTGATGCTATGAACATTGATTTAAAAGGTTTTTCCGCTCCTTATTACAGAGATGTGCTGGGGGGAGACCTTTCCATGGTACTTGCATTTATAGAAGAAGCTGTAAAGTATACCCATGTGGAACTGACCACCCTGATTGTTCCGGGTGAAAATGATACTGAGGAGGAGATGACGGAGATTGCCGAATGGATCTGCGGATTAAAAGACAAAAAGGGGCAGATCATCGGTCCATCCATCCCTCTGCATATCTCAAGGTTTTTCCCGCGTTTTCACATGACTGACAGAAAAGCTACGGACATCAGCCTGATTTATAACCTGGCAGAAACTGCGGGCAGATATCTTACTCATGTATATACAGGTAACTGTTAAACTATGAAAGCAGGGGTGAATTTATGAAACCAAGAAGAAATCTGAAAAAGATTTTTCTGCTTGCCGCGAAAATAGGGCTGGGAAGCAGCCTGGCAATACTGGCCGCATACTCTCTGCATCTTGACAATACCATATCCGCCGGTACCATTGCCCTTCTGACGCTGATGACAACCAGATGGGAGACTGTCAGACTATCTCTGTACAGGCTGATAACCTTTGTGATCTCTGTTATGATCGCCTGGTTTATTGTCCTCTATGTCGACAATGTCATGGTTGCCTACGGCCTTTATGTCTTTTTTACAGTCCTGGTTGCCGAATATCTGGGCTGGCGGGCCACCATTTCTGTTAATGCAGTTGCGGGCGCCCATCTCTTTATCAGTAATGACTTTTCCAGGGCATCCATCATCAATGAGTTTGCCCTGGTTCTGATCGGAATCCTTCTGGCCCTCCTCATCAATCTCTTTCATGATAACAGATCCCATCGTGTATCCATGGTGGCAGACATGAGGAAAACGGAGGAAAACCTGCAGGAAATCTTAAATCTCATGGCTGCTTATCTGCTGGAACCCGGACAGCATTCTGATGTATGGCCCATGATCATGGATCTGGAAGAAAGACTGAGAAGATATATGGAGGACGCCAGGGAGTATCAGGATAATACTTTCCTGCCGCATTCTGTTTATTATACCGATTATTTTGAAATGAGATATGATCAGTGCCAGGTTCTTTACAGCCTGCATTTTTCCATGCGTAAGATCAGAAGTATTCCGGAACAGGCCAGAATCGTGGCAGGCTATATGAAATATCTCAGTAAATATGTAATTGAAAAAAATGATCCTAAAGAACAGGAGATTATGCTGCAGGCGCTCCTTGACCATTTAAAAGATGAAAAGATGCCTGAAAACCGCGATGAATTTGAAAGCAGAGCATTACTTTATCATATCCTGATGGATCTTGAGTCTTTTCTGACTTATAAAAGAAACTTTGTCGAAAAGCTGGACGAGAAACAGCTGCAAAGATATTGGTACAGTCACAATCTGACGGATTGACCGCCAGTCATTTATACAGAGGGAGGATTAGAATATGAGCAGATTGAAAGAACTCAGAAAATATGTCGATGATGAATTAAATAAGATGGAAGATGTGAAAAAAAGAACCGGTGCCATCAACCATCTCTATGGTGTGTCTCTGGCGGCAACCATGATTGCAAAAAAGCGGGGCTTTGATCCGGAAATCTGTGCCATGGCAGCCATGCTCCATGATATGGCCGCCTATAAGACAGGCTCTTACGAAGATCATGCCCACAGGGGCGCCGTTCTTGCAAAAGAAATACTTGAAAGTCTGAAAATCACGGATGAAAAGGAAACTGAGCAGATCTGCTCCATGATCTATCATCATGATGATAAGCTTGTTACAGACAGCCCCCTGGACGAAGTACTAAAAGATGCAGATGTAATCCATCATTGTATGAATGATCTGTCCAAAGAGGTCAAAGATAAGGAAAAGGAGCGTTTCCGGTCTTTATGCCTGGAATTCGGCATGTAAATCTGACCGGTGATTTATTAATACTATCATATAA
>CACZQE010000263.1 GCA_902783205.1 uncultured Lachnospiraceae bacterium
CGCTCTTGCCACATGAGCTCTGGTGGTTCCTCTTGTCAGGCCGAACATTGCGCCTCTGGAGAAGGGATCATGATAAGGTGCACTCAGGCCGGTCAGGGTGGGTACTACTACCACGCCGTTGCTGTCCGGCACGGAAAGTGCCAGGTCTTCTGTTTCCGGAGACTGCTCGATGATCTTTAATCCGTCGCGGAGCCACTGGATTGCGGAACCGGTAACTGCTTCATAACCCTCAAGAGCATAGCAGATCTCATCGCCGATCTTCCATGCGATTACCGTGTTCAGTCCTTCGTCGGAGATAACGCAGTTATTTCCTACATTGATATCCAGGAAGGATCCTGTTCCGTTTGTAATGTCGGCAGTACCTTCTGTTCTGCAGCCCTGGGCAAAGAGTGCCGCATGCTGGTCTGCGATAGCGCCTGTGATCGGGATTGCGCCGCCGAAGATTGCCTCGTCTGTTATTCCGAAATCACCGGAGTCATTTCTAACCTCCGGGAAAATATGTAAGGGGATTCCCAGATAGTCAAGGAACTCCTTATACCACTCACCGGTCTGGAGATTGTAGCTTCCCATTACGGATGCGTTGGAGTATGCAACTGCGTGGGTCTTTCCGCCGGTCAGTTTCCAGATCAGCCATGTGTCGATGGTTCCGATCAGGGCGTCCCCGCTGTCCACTGCCGCTTTGATCTCCGGTACATTTTCCAGATACCATTTGAGCATCATGGATGTGTAAACGGGCGCTACGGTCCAGCCGGTCGCCTTCCTTGCCTTGTCGCCCCAGTCGCTGTCATTGATTGCCTGACAGTCAGCTGCTGTTCTCATATCCTGCCATACAATGGCATTGTAGTAGGGGATGCCTGTGTTCTTGTCCCATACTACGCAGGTTGCCCGCTGATTGGTGATACCGATCGCAGCAATCTCGTCCGGGCTGATGCCGGCACTAGCCATGGCATTCTTGCACATTTTGACGGACTTGTCATAAATCTCCATGGCGTCGTGTTCTACCTTGTCCTCACTGGGCGTATACTGTGTGAACTCCTCATAGCTCTGGGCAACGATCTTGAACTCCTTGTCAAAGAGCAGGGCTCTGGTACCTGTCGTTCCCTCATCGATAACCATAATGTACTTTTTCATAATGTAACCTCCCTTTTGTTGATAAAGACCGGCCGCTCCCCCGGCGCCGGTCCCTGTGTGAAACTGTTAGTTGATTTGTCGCAATTTCCGCCACTTTATATTATAATTATATGAACTTTACCCTTCATTGTCAATTTATTACTGTTTGTTTTATATCGATTTTATGTTTACTTTTTGTCAATGTTTCCTCTTTTCTGATCCCGCCGGGCACCCCTTTTGCGCCTCCCGCGACAGTCTTTTTTCATGGACCGTAAAAAAAGCACCCCTGCATTATCTGTGCAGGAATGCTTTAAAAATGCTCTATGTAATCCTTCCGGTCACTCAGATGATCTGAATATCATTGTTTTTCGCGTATTCCAGATACTTTTTCGGTATCTTGTCATCCACGATAAAGGCTTCGAACATTTCCAGGTCGAACATATTGGCCATGGAAACCTTGTCAAACTTGGAGTAATCCGCCACCAGATAGCAGTGATTGCTCACCGCGGCCAGGGCCTGGTTTGTCATAATTTCGTCAAGGGAACTGTGGGTCACTCCTTTTTTCATGGATACCGCAAGGACACCCATGAAAGCCTTGTCTATGTTGAACTGGCTGATAAACTCATTGGCTCTGGAACCGATAAAAGCGCCGGAGATACTTCTGAGCTTTCCGCCCGGCATGTAGACCGTCACATTTGGAAGGGCTCTTGCCTTCACGGCCACATTGATGGACAGGGTCAGCACATTGATATTGCTGATACTCTCATCAATATAGTCGAGGATGAACTCCACCGTACTGCCTGAATTCAGAGCGATGGTCTCCCCGTCCCGGATCAGGGCAGCCGCCTTTCTGGCGATCATTCGCTTTTCCTCCACATGCTCATGCTGCTTGGAGGCGATATTCAGTTCCTTGATGGTCTCCTGTCCGTTCTCCGAAATGTAGGCGCCCCCGTACATGAGGGAGATTCCCTGGGTCTGGGCCAGATGCTTTAAGTCCCTCCGGATCGTGGGCACACCCACATCATAATGCCTGGCCAGTTCTTCCGCTTTTACGGACCCTTCCCTGCGGAGGATGGACATGATCTCTTTTCTTCGTTCGATGGGCAGCATGGCTTTACTTTCTCCTGTCCTCTTCGTGCCTGTCAAATGTACCGCTTTATGTGATGATTCATTTTAACCTGAATCAACCTGCAAGTCAAAGGAATTATCCCCCGCGCTACAATCTGCCCCTCTTTTATGATACAATGAATCCACACACCACACAGGATCCGCACAAAGAGGAGGCTTACCATGAATAAAAAAACTACCGTTGTGTTCGACCTTGACGGAACACTTCTTAATACATTAGATGACCTGGCGGCAAGCCTGAACTATACCATGTCCGAGATGGGCTTCCCCTCCCGGACCCTGGAAGAAGTCCGCCAGTTTGTGGGTAACGGCATTGCCGTTCTTCTTGGCCGGGCAGTTCCCGAAGGGACAGATGACGAAACTGTTGAAAAGGCTATCACTATTTTCAAAGGCCACTACGGCGTCCACTGTAACGACCGGACCGCCCCCTACGAGGGAATTCTTCCCCTCATTGACCGCCTGCAGGA
>CACZQE010000264.1 GCA_902783205.1 uncultured Lachnospiraceae bacterium
ACGGCATTGGCGGCATCCAGGATGCTGGTGGTGGACCGGTAATTCTGTTCCAGACGTATGACCCTGGCTTCAGGAAATACCTTCTCGAAATTGAGGATATTGTAAATATTGGCCCCGCGGAACTTGTAGATGGACTGGTCATCATCGCCCACCACGCAGAGGTTCCTGTACTTTTCAGCCAGAAGGCTGACCAGAAGGAACTGAACCGTGTTGGTATCCTGATACTCGTCGATCATGATATAGCGGAACCGCTCCTGATAATCCTGAAGGACAGCCGGGTACTTTCTGAAAAGTTCAACACATTTGACCAGGAGATCGTCAAAATCCAGGGCATTGTTGTCGAAAAGCCTCTTCTGGTATCTTTCATAGATATCGGCAATCTTCAGTGTCCGGTAATCATCTGCCAGCTTCTCCCTGTAATCCTCCGGTGAAAGGCATTCATTCTTGGCGGATGAGATAACAGCCAGGATTCCTTTCTCCGGGAACTGCTTTTTATCCAGATTCATCTCCTTGATAACTTCACGCATCAGGGTCTGCTGGTCACTTGTATCGTATATGGTAAAGTTTCTGTCATATCCAAGAAGATCGATATTCCGGCGGAGGATCCGGCTGCATGTAGCATGAAAGGTCGCGATCCAGACATCCCCCGCTGCATATCCCAGCAGGTCATCCACCCGTTCCCTCATTTCCTGGGCCGCTTTGTTGGTAAATGTAATTGCCAGGATATTCCAGGGCGCTACGCCCTTTTCCTCTATCATATAAGCAATGCGGTGGGTCAGGGATCTGGTCTTGCCGGAACCGGCCCCCGCAAGCATTAAAAGAGGGCCTTCCGTACAGAAGACCGCCTCTTTTTGCTCAGGATTCAATGTATCATAAATCGTCATCAGATAAGCTTCCTTCCACAGTTGGAGCAGAAGTTGGCGCCATTGGTCTTTGTTCCGCAGTCAGGACAGAAGTTGGGGACCGCCGGATTCGCAGGAGCCGCTTCTCCTGCAGGAGCCTCTGCCGCCGGTGCCGCCGGCGCGGGTGCCGGAGCCGGTGCTGCTGCCGGAGCTGCCTGCTGAGGCTGCTGGGGATTCTGCATCTGGTTCATCATCTGCTGGCCAAGGAGGATTCCCATCTGGGCGGAAGCCATATCAGTCGCCATGGAGCCGCCTCCTCCGTTGCCGTTCGCAATACTGTCTGCCAGCGAAATCTGAGTGTATTTACCTACATCTCCGATCATGGACTGGCCGGCAGCCTTGTTGACCATCTCCTGAACTTCTTCCGGATAACTTACGGAATTAATCTGGAATCCTGTCATAGTCAGACCGATCTTTACAAGCTCCTTATCCAGGTCTTCCATGATTCCTGCAGAGATTTCCGGAGCGTAGGCCTGAAGATTGAACATATCCTTTCCTTCTCTTACCATCCAGCGTAAAAGCAGGGGATCAAGGGTAGAGAGGACACGCTCTCTTACTTCCTCAGTAGTATACTGTTTCTTGATGCCTGCCACCTTGTCGATCAGCAGCTGATAGTCGCCGACCTTGAACTGGAAGGTTCCGTTTGCCCGGATGGGCATACCGCCGGGAAGAACGTTGCTGGGCAGGTTTACAGCATGTTTGGTTCCCCACTTCATGAGGAATTCCTTGGTGTTTACGAAGAGAACTTCTGCCTTCATGCCTGTCTTGAAGCCGAACTTAAAGCCCTTTAAGGCAGACAGGAAAGGAATGATGTCGGACTCTATGTCAAAGTTTCCCTCATCCTTAAAAACACCGTCAATCTTGCCGTTATAAAGGAAAATCGCGTCCTGTCCGGGACGGATGATCAGTCTTGATCCCTTCTTTATCTCAGAATTATTCCATTTGTAAAAAATCACGTCATCACGATACTCTTCCCATTCAACCACATTTGCAAGTTGATTGTTCAGTATACCCATTTAATCCTCCTTCCCGCGGCATCACTGCCGCTAAGGCTTATAGTGCACAAAAATACATAATAATTATACATGAACCGCCCGTGATTGTCACTTGTTTTTAAAGGGGGTCCCGGAAATTTGCTCTTGATATATAGTAACAGAAACTATATAATACAGTCATCATAACACGGGAGGAGACTGCATATGGATTTCAATACCAGCGATTTCGTTGATAAGATCATGCATTCCGAGGCGATCTTGCCGGAAGACATCCCCAATATCGGATTATATATGGATCAGATCACAACCTTTCTGGAGGACAGATTAAAAGACTCCAGAAGGTATCCTGACGATAAGATCATGACCAAGACCATGGTCAACAACTACACCAAGGCCCGCCTGCTCCCTCCCTCTGACAGGAAAAAGTATTCCAGGGAGCATGTCCTGCTCCTGATCATGATCTATTATATGAAAAATGTCCTCTCCATATCTGATATACAGACGATGACGGAACCCCTTACCGGAAAGTATTTTCCAAAAGATGAGGAAAGCGGCATTTCTCTGTCGGAAATCTACCGTCGTTCATTAGACAGCATTATCGGCAGCCGGGAACAGATGAAAAAAGACCTGAGCGATCTGTGGGAAGAGACTTCAAAAACATTTGATACGGACGGACTTCCCGAAGAAGACGCCCTGTATCTTAATGGGCTTGCCTATGTTTACAGGCTCAGTCATGAGATCTATATCCGCAAACAGCTGATCGAGAGAATGATCGACAGTTACCGGCAGTTCCTGCCGGATGAGAAAAAAGGCAAAGAAAAAAAGCCTTCCAGGAAGGCTCGTTAACAGTTTCACTTCTGATAAGATCCTGCCGGAGTTTTACTCCGGCTCTTTTTTTATCCTGTCCAGTACCAGGTCATAGCCGTCCGTACCGAAGTTCAGGCTCCGGTTGACCCGGCTGATCGTGGTGCTGGAAGCACCGGTTTTTTCCACAATTTCCTGGTAAGTCATCCCCTGCCGCAGCATACCGGCAACTGCAAAGCGCTGCGCCAGTGACAGAAGCTCATTGGCCGTACACAGATCTTCAAAGAAGGCATAGCACTCTTCCTCGTCCGCAAGGCTGGCGATCCCCTCCATCAATCTGCGTGTCTCTTCATTCTTTACTTCTTTACTCACCGGATCTCACCTCTGATAATCTTCTATGTCAAATGTGTAAACTTTCTTTCCCGTCTTCCAGTCCAGCAGAAAGAAGGTGGGTTCAATCCTTCCGTCTTCATGAAGATCCAGGACGGCAAAGGTAGGACCGTGCGGTTCAAACTGTCTGGGCCTGTCGATGCTGCCGGGATTGAGCATGGTGACATTCTCATCTTTGAACACATGATATGCCGGCCTGTGGGTATGCCCGAAAAAGACCAGGTCGGCTCCCATCATCTGCGCTCTTTCAATCAGGTCACCGTAGCCCCAGCTGATACCGTAACGGTCACCGTGGGTGACCAGGGCTACATGGTCCCCCATTTCGAAGAGTGCCTCATCGTCTCTGCTAAAATAAAAATCGCAATTGCCCCTGGCAACATATACCGGACATCCCGCTAGTTCTTCCAGGGCGTCCGGATCGGCCTCGATATCGCCGCAGTGGATCACCGCTTCAATCTTCCCCCGAAAAGACTTTACCACTCTTTTCAGGTTTCTCATACTGCCATGATTGTCGCTGACGATCAGATATCTTTTCACCATGTTTTTTCTCCTGTTCAGATAATACCTTATAATAAAAGAGTACCCCCTCACGGGTATCTTTGTCAAATCCTTTTGCCGGCCCACTTGATTTCACCGGGCAAAATCACTATACTCTTACATAGAACGCAAAATGCTTTCCAGTTTATTTACATCAGACAGGGCAGATGCCGGCAGCTTCCGGCAGCCCGGGGAGGACATCATGATATCCTTATCAGCGCCGATTGCAGTATTTGATTCCGGTCTCGGCGGAATCTCCGTTTTGCGGGAGATGGTACGCCTGATGCCTGAAGAAAACTATATATATTTCGGAGATTCTGCCAATGCTCCTTACGGAACAAAAACCCTTGACCGGGTCAGGAGCCTTACGGTCGGACATATCACTTCTCTGATGAATGATTACGGTGCCAAGGCCGCTGCCATTGCCTGCAATACAGCCACCAGTGCCGCGGTGAAAACCCTGCGGGAAATGTACCCGGATTTTCCTCTGGTGGGGATCGAACCTGCCATCAAGCCTGCAGTCCTTTCCTGCGAAAACCCCCGTGTCCTGGTAATGGCAACGCCCATGACCCTCAAGGAGGAAAAGTTCCATCTTCTGGAGCAGCAGTTTGATTCTCTGGGCCGGATCTACTCCCTGCCCTGTCCCGGACTCATGGAGTACGTGGAGCGTGGGATCACTTCCGGGGAGGAAGTGACATCCTTCGTGGAGAATCTCCTGGCCCCCTACAGGGATAAGGATATCACGGGAATCGTCCTGGGATGTACCCACTACCCCTTCCTGAGAGATGTGATCCGGAAAGCCGCCGGAGACCATGTCCGTATTTTTGACGGCGGGGAGGGGACTGCCAGGGAACTGAAGAGGCGTCTGACTGTCTCGGGCAGAAAGCAGACAGATCTCTCGGTAAAAGGCACTGTTACTTTCTTAAACAGCTCAGAAGATCCCGCTCTCCTGGAACGGTCCAGGGCACTCTTCACCCACGGGACCGCCATGTAGTCTTTTAAAGGATCTTCTCCATCCCGGTCTTCTGGGGTACAAGGCCGCATTTTTCATAAAAACTCATAGCCGCCGGATTGCATGACCAGACATTCAGTGTCAGATTATAGCATCCGGCTTTTTTTGCGTAATCAGCCACATAGTTATAAAGGGTCGTGCCGATCTCCTTCCCCCGTAATTTCTCATCCACACAGAGGTCATCGATATAGAGTGTTTTCCTGTCACAAAGTATATTGTCCCCTCTGACCTCTTCCATGACACAGAAAGCATATCCCAGCACCCGGTCATCCGAATCCGTGCAGACAAAGACAGGTCTGTCATCATCGGCAAAGATCTCCCTGAGCTGATCCGGCCTGTATTTTGTGGAATCGGCGCTAAAAAGGTCCGGCCTTCCTTTGTGGTGTACCATGCCCACCTGCAGAAGGAGGGACATGACAGCTTCCGTATCTCTGTTCTCTGCCCTGCGGATCTTTAAAGCCGCAGGACCCTGTATATTCTTTTCCATCCGGATTTCCTTTCCTGAGCAACTCACATTTGGGACAAATCCGTTATTCAGCCAGATATTCCCTCATGGGATCCATCAGGCGGCGGGCATCCTCAACTCCCTGCTCATAAAGCTTCGTCAGCTTTTCCTTATCCTTTTCCAGTCTGCCTACCTTCACTTCATGTTCCGGTCTGATGATGAAAACGCGGCCTGCCTTCTCTTCTTCTTCCAGAAATGCCAGCGTTTCATTGTAGGAAATGTGGCGGATCTCATTGGCATTAAGAAATTCCCGGCAACCCCTGTATCGCAGCCTCAGCAGCGGCATGATGCTGTTGGGTTCCTTCCTGTAAGAAGCATCCCTTGTCAGGACCACTACGTTTTTCACATTTCCGTCCTCCATGGACTTGCGGATGGGAATACTGTCCGAGATCCCTCCGTCAAGGTAATAGTTTCCGTGGATTGCTATGGTCCGCGAAATCAGAGGCAGGGAAGCCGAAGCCCTGACCACCCACATCTGTCTGCGGCCGTCCCGGACACGGATGTATTCCGGCTCGCCGGTTCTCACATTTGTCACAACCGCATAGAGCTTTCCGTCATATTTCTCAAA
>CACZQE010000265.1 GCA_902783205.1 uncultured Lachnospiraceae bacterium
AAGGTCCTCCGAAAGGATGACCGGAACCCGGAAGATGGCCCCCATGGTTGACCGGATCACCTTGGGACTCCAGGGATCCACGGATCCTCTGCTCACCAGAACGCCGGTTACGCCTGCTGCTTCCGCCGTCCGGATGATGGTACCCATATTGCCCGGATCCTGCAGGTTCTCCAGCACAAAAAAACAAGGAGTATCCCGCGTGTCCAGGCACTCCTTTACAGTGATTTCCTGCCTCCTGACAACCGCGATCACACCCTGGGGTGTTTTCGTGTCCGAAATGTGGCGGCATACCGCGTCGCTGATCACTTCATAGCTTACGGATCCCATCCGGTCTCTGTACCGTTTCAGAAACTCTTCCGTCACATAGCACTCTTCCACAGAGGCCCCGGGTGTTTCGAAAAACATCCGGGGTCCCTCCACGATAAAACATTGCCGGTCACGTCTCTTTTTCGCACTCTTCATCAGAGCGGCAATCTGTTTGATTTTTACATTTGAAATACTGCTGATCAATTCTATTCCTCTAATACAATGTGAATCTCCGGAACCGAGATCACATCCGCGCCGTCTACTTCCCGGTAACGGAATGTCATGGTGTGTTCGCCGGGGTCAAGATCCTGCACATTGATATAGGGCTTGAAGTCACTGATCTTCAGGTCTTTCACCACAGACCGGGCTCCTCTGACCGCCAGCTTGTATTCATTGCTGCTGTAAATCACTTTGTATTTACGTTTATTATTTCTGACATCTATATCTTTGCTTTTGAATGTGATGGTCCGCTCTCTCTCAGGCTCAATCGTAGCCTTGACCTTGATCTCCTCCGTCTCATCCGCGAAGATCACATCTTCCGTGTCAAAGAGTTCTGTCAGGAGTTTCTGGTTAAGCTCTATGCCCTTCTCCACATTGCCGGACAGACCGCTGATGTCCACGGCAGGAAGATCCAGTCCGTCGATTCCGGCCAGGATTTCCTTCGGCGCAGCCAGGGTAACCGTCTTGGGCTCATAGGCGAAGGAGGCCAGCTGGTATCCCGTCTCCGGTTCTCCGATACAGGTCAGATTGACCGGTACTTCTTTGGACGGCCATAATGTGACATCCACCTGGATCCTGTTTCTGTCAAATGTGATCTGGGAGCTGCTGATTTCTGCCCCGGATGTACTGGTCAGTTTCGTATCGAAAGTTTCCGATACATCAGTCTTCTGACCGCTCACATCAACAGTGAGAGCAACCTCTTTTGCATCTTCCAGCAGGCTGGAAGGCCCGGTCACGTTGATCAGGTTGGGAGCCGCTGTTTTTCTGGCCACCACATATCCCTCTTCAGGCTGTCCGCTGACTTCCACATTTACAGGCACACTGACGGTAACCATCTCGTCCTTCTTGATCTTCATGACACTGGTGCCGGACAGGGAAATCTCCAGCTCATTGGCGTCATGGGAGACGGTTACGTCTATGGGAATAGCATCCACGATGGAAAGCTTCTCGAAATCCGCCGTGGCCTGGAAATCAGACTTGGACAGGGTGGACAGGACACTTCTCCTGCCTCTTACAACGATATCCACCGTCTCGCCGTCTATGATCTCATAAGCATATCCGTTGTCCTGCCTGGTCAGCTTCTCCACATTGATCGGCTCGACCTTGATCCCGTAGAACTTCCTTGTGTTAACCGGGTCATTGGTATTGGCCACAAGAAGCCATATGGCGATGGCAATCGCCACGGAAAGCAGCTTCATCTGTAAGTTATTTGTTATTAGTTTTCTCATTCTTCAACAGGCCTTTCCATTTCTCGAATACGCCTCTGCTGTCAGTTTCTGTTCCGTCATTGATGAGTACCTGCAGCTGTGCGGTAAGTGTCTCGGGCGTCAGGTCCCTGATCAGGGTACCTTCTTTTGCCAGGGATACTTTGCCGTTTTCTTCCGACACAACAATGGTGATGCTGTCGGACACCTCACTGATTCCAACCGCGGCCCTGTGCCGCGTGCCCAGTTCCTTGCCCAGGCGCAGGCTGTCTGTCAGGGGCAGATAACAGGTCGCGGACACAACCCGGTTGCCCCGTACTATGATAGCGCCGTCATGAAGCGGCGTGTTTTTTTCAAATATGTTGACCAGGAGCTGCCTGGTTACCAGACCGTCTACCGGTATTCCTGTCCTCTCGTATTCACCCAGGGCTACAGACTGCTCGATAACGATCAGGGCACCCGTCTTTGTGGATGACATTTCAAAGGAGGCTTTGACCAATTCATCCACTGTGCGTTCTGTCGTCTCCCTTTTTGTGGAAACTGCATCGGAGAAGAAATTCAGGTTGGCCATTATGTTGCTCCGGCCCAGCTGTTCCAGCGCGTTTCTGAGCTCCGGCTGAAATATAACGATCACAGCCATCACGCCCACTCCGAAAGATCGCGACAGAAGGTAGTAGATCGTATTCAGGTGGAAGAAGGACGCAATCAGGGCCACCAAAAGCAGAAGCACGATTCCCTTGAACAGAGTCCAGGCTCTCGTCAGCTGTACCCAGCACAGAACCTGATAGACAATAAAACTGATGATGATCACGTCCACCAGGTCATTGAGGCCGATAGTCCTGAAAGAGAACATGGAAAGATATTTCTGCAGAGTACTGTTCAGTTGTGAGATAGGGGTAAAGATCTGCATAATAAATCCTCTCGTAAAGTGAAACATGCCCGGCCGGCGTAAAGGACTATTCTTCCTCCATGTCCTCCTCGGCCTCTTCAGACTTGATATTTGTTACATTTCTCTTCTTCTGCGTTACCTTGATCTTAGGGACGGCCTTGACATAATAGATATAGTCGTCATCCTCAAAAGAGGTTCTCTCCATACGGGAGATATCGCCGATCCCCCTGAAAAACTGTATGATCAGGCAGATCAGGAAAGACAGCAATGCCTCGAGAAAAACTCTCCAGATGGTAAAATCCAGTTCAAATATAAACCTGCCGCAGAGCAGGAGGAAGGCCATGGCTGCATTACCTACAGCAATGGCGAAAAGCCAGGCTCTTTCGTAAAACATCCTGTAGAGAAGGCTGGTCACGAAGATCACAAGGAAGAAGGTGACAAGGATCACCAGGAGGGTTCTGTCAGCCGCCATAAGACTAACAATATAAGAAAGTCCCATACCCGCGTCCGAATCTGCCGAATAGGTCAGGAGTGTACTGGCGTCCTTGGTATAGAATCCCAGATAGTAGATCAGCGTTCCGCAGACCACAGGAAGTATGGTGGCAAAGCCGCCGGTGACAGCCAGAATGACCGGAATCAGATACTCCAGCTTCAGGTAAAAGAGGACGGGGATCAACACTGTGACCACGCCCATTTTGCCGTCGTTCCTGACAAATGTCAGCAGACAGATCAGGAAGAGGAGGACAAATCCCAGAAAAACATCCGCGGACACGGTCCACAGGTTCATCATGATCAGAAATGAAGCGGCATAATAGAGAAATGTGATCGGCAGAAATGCCTGTACCAGCGCCACCAGCAGGAAAAGAAGAGGCCGGTTCACCGCGCTGTTGTAGGGGAAGACCGCCTGGGTAAGGCACAGAACGGCAAATGCCAGCAGTACCTTCAGGAGTGGTCTGATGATATTCTCCCGCTTCTGATAAAATATAATAAGTGATTCTTTTAAATTAACAAGCTGTACCATGCTGATATTCCTTCCTTTGCAGGTGCAGTCGCCTTATGATTTCTTTGCGTTCTGTATATATTTCTTCAAAATGTAAAGTTCTTTGTCATACTGCTTTACATTGTCTTTCATCCTGTCATACTTTTTCCGGTAATAACTTGCAGAGGACAACATGTAGACTGTAAAGATCACCAGGTAAAGGATGATGCCCCCGAAAAGCAGCTTCTGATAGGGAAATTCCAGTCCCTGAATACTGACCTGTGTATAGTACCTGAAACTGAAGAGGGCAGCGCCGAAAATATAGGCCGCCGTCACTGCCACCGCACTTTCAAGAAGCTTCAGTGCCAGATAGGTACTCTTCTTATATCGGTTGATTTTCAATTCCTGACGTCCCGCTCCGTTTTCGTAAACGGAAAGCCTGGTCATGGCCCGTACCTTCTTGGCGTCGATCATTTCCCCGCGCATCTCCTTTCACTGTCTTCGTTTTAGTATATCACGACTGACAATCAATATACAAGGACTAAGGACATAATCCTTTTGCCTGACATTTCCGGAAAAAAAGAAAAAGCCCCCGGATTTCCATCCGGAAGCCTGTCTTTCGTATATGGCAGGGGATGACTGCATCCCGCCGGTCTTACTCCTCCTCACGAAGGATCTCAAGAATCTTGAATCTTTCTTCTCCGCCGGGTGTCTCAGCAACCACCTCGTCCCCAACACGTCCGCCGATCAGGGCCTTGCCGACCGGTGATTCGTTGGAAATCTTTTTCTCGCGGAAGTTGGCTTCTGTCGAGCCGACGATCAGATACTGTTCTTCGTAATTGTTGCTAATGTCGTAGAAACGTACAATGCTGCCGATTCCCACAACATCTTTATCATAGGATGATTCATCAACAACTTCGGCATTCTTGATGATATTCTCAAGCTCCTCGATACGGGTCTCCATGGCGCGCTGTTCTTCTTTGGCTGCGTCATACTCCGCGTTCTCCGATAAATCTCCCTGTTCTCTAGCCTCTTTTATCTTCTGGGCGATATCCTTTCTGCCCTGGCCTTTCAGTTCTTGCAGTTCTTCTTTCAGAGCGCGAAGGCCGCTGGCAGTAAGAATTCTTTTTTTCTCGTCCACGATTTCGTTCACACCTTCCTCAATACAGATTCATATAGCAATAATTTGATACCGGGATATTCTAATCAAAAAAAGTCCCCTTGTCAACATGACTTCTCATATGACAGGGGGCCCTCGGGCAGAGAGCCTTTTAAGAGTGATTTCATTACCAGTTTTTCCAGCTCCCCGTAGGTCGACGTGTGGTTCAGCTCCCTGCGGAAAGCGGCGCTCCCCCTGATTCCTGCCGTGTACCAGGCAGCATGTTTTCGCATCTCCCGGATGGCCGTATATTCTCCTTTAAAATCAACGGCAAGCCTTGCGTGACGCAGGATCATCCGGCCGATCTGATCCCGGTCAGGTGCCTCCTCAGCTTCCCGGCCGGAAAGAGCAAGCCGGATATCGCGGAAAAGCCAGGGATTTCCTCTGGCCCCTCTTGCTGCCATGGCACCGTCACAGCCAGTCTCTTCTCTCATGGCAATGACGTCGTCAGCGCAGTACAGGTCACCGTTGCCGATGACAGGTATATCCACCGCTTCTTTGACCCTTCGGATGATGTCCCAGTCAGCCTTTCCGCTGTAATACTCCTGCCTGGTCCTGCCGTGGACAGCCACGGCTGCCGCGCCGTTCTCCTCCATGATACGGGCAAATTCCACTGCGTTGACATGATCATCGTCAAATCCTTTGCGGAACTTGACCGTAACAGGCAGATCGACACGGGCTGACACTTCTTTTACAATCCTTCCCGCAAGCTCAGGGTCAAGCATGAGGGCGCTTCCCTCTCCGTTGTTGACCACTTTGGGGACAGGGCATCCCATATTGATGTCAATAAAGTCAAAGCCCCTGTCGCTGATACCGGCTGCCATGTCTGCCATCAGTTCCGGATCAGACCCGAACAGCTGGATACCCACCGGATGTTCTCCGGGGTCATACTCCATGAGAGGCAGTGTGTTCCGGTTGCCGTAAAAGAGCGCCTTGGCGCTGATCATCTCCGTCACTGTCACATCCGCCCCCTGCTCCTTGCAGAGAATCCGGAAAGGCAGATCGGTGACCCCTGCCATTGGGGCCAGGATCACCGGAAAACTGCAGCCGTATATTTCTTCTGTCGAATACTTTCTCATCTCTGTTTCTCGTAAATAATCTGAAGACCTTTCAGAGTCAGGGTAGGATCATAATAATCTATACTGTCCGTTGACTCGGAGATCATTTTTCCGAGACCTCCCGTAGCCACAACAGTCAGGTTGTCGATCCCGCTCTCTTTCCTGATCCTGGATATGATATATTCGGTCTGGCCGATATAACCGAAAACAAGTCCGGACTGCATACTGCTAACAGTCTCCTTGCCGATCACTTTTTCCGGCATGCGGATCTCGATTTCCGGAAGTTTGGCCGTATGCTGGGTCAGGGAATTTGCCGCGGTACGGATTCCCGGTGAGATCACACCGCCCACAAACTTACCTGATTTTGTCACCAGGTCATAGGTTGTGGCTGTTCCGAAGTCGATCACCAGAGTCGGGCCCCCATAGAGGGTATAGGCAGCAACAACGTCCACAATACGGTCCGCGCCGGTCTGACCCGGGTTGGATGTACAGATTTCGATCCCGGTACGGATTCCCGGACCTACGATGATAGGCTTGATCCCGAAGTATTTAATGATGGCGCTGTTAAAGGAATGCATGACCGCAGGTACGACCGAGGCGATAATGAC